>JALNVO010000001.1 GCA_023231365.1 Fibrobacteraceae bacterium
CTTCACCAAAGCAATTTTTAAAGGTACCCTTATTTAGCGCTTTTGACGTAGGCCTTGATTGCATCGCGAATTTTGGTAAACACTAGACGGAGTTCGTCTTCGTCTTCTTCAAGGAGGGTGATGCGGAAGCCGTTGAGTTCGCTGCAGAAGCTGCTGCTGGGTACAACGCAAACGCCGGTCGCTCCCAAGAGATAATACACAAACCGGTAATCTAGGCTCGGGACATTTTTCACCCAACTTTCAACGAGACTCTTGATCTTGGGGTCTTCTATAGGAAGTGTCTTGCGATCGTTCAGCACGCCTTTCTTGAAGACTATCGTATTGTAGAAAGCTCCGTAAGTCGGATTAAAATAGAGTTCCGGTACATCGGAAAGGATTTCGTTGATGAGAGAACTGCGGCGTCCGATCTTTTCATTGAGCGTCTGGCGGTGCTCGGTATAACGCGGATCTCCTAAAACTTCTGGAATTGTGAGTTGAGGAATTGTGGTAGAGCAGACTTCTATCATCTTTGCATTGTCAATGGCGCGGCAGAACGCGTTGAATTCCGGATCTTTGTCCCGGTTGTAGTATTCCGCCCAGCCGCAGCGCGCACCCGGCCATGGGTATTGCTTGGAAATGCCGTTGAGTGAAATGCCCGGAACGTCGCCTATGTATTCTGCAAGCGAATAGGCGTGCGCACCATTGTACACAATCTTGTTGTAGATTTCGTCGCAGATGATGCAGAGGTTGTATGTCTTGGCGAGTTCCACCATTTTTTGCAGATAATCCAGAGGGTAGATCATACCCGTGGGGTTGTCCGGGTTGATGATGAGGATTCCCGCAACGCTCGGATTGTATTTGACTTTGTTCTCGAGTTCTTCGAGATCCGGGAGCCAGTGGTTTTCCGGGCGCAAATGATAGGTAAGGGGTGACGCGTGCGCGTGGGCCGCTTCTGCGGAACTATGCGTACTGTAAGCGGGCGAGGGCCCGATAATCCGGGTTGTCATGGAGAGAAGCCCATAGATGGTTGCTATGGCATCTCCAAGTCCGTTGAAGAATAAAATATCTTCAGCGGTAATTTGTACTCCGCCGAGCTTGTTCGTTTCGTTTGCGAGAAATTCCCTAGTCTCTAAAATGCCTTTGGACGGGCAATAGCCGTAGCTTGGATTCTTTTGGACTATTTTGCCCACGATATCCTTGATCCATTGTGGAAGCTGGCATTTCTTTTCGATCGGATCGCCGATGTTTTCCCAGTGAATTTTGAGACCAAGTGCTTTTAGCTGGTTGGCCTTTTTTACGATCTCGCGAATTTCGTACGAGAGTTCTTTGGCGCCTTCAGTTAAAAGTTTCTTTCTCATTTTGGTCTCCTATGAAAGGATGAGAGTTAGCAAACTGCGTCCAAATGTAGAAAAAGCTGATTGCCGGGGTTTTTTAAATCCACTGTTTTTGCGCATTTTTTCTTTTATATATTGGGGTTATGTTGAAACATCTCGATTGTCTTTTTGTCCGCTATCCGCTGTTCCGCTATATTCCGGCACTTTTGCTTCTCGCCTGCATCTTTAGGACTTCTGCGATTCCGGGGACTGGGATGACTTGGCTTGTTCCGCCTTATGACAAATTGGTGCATGCTGGTGTCTATGCCTGTCTTGGCGTCTTCTTCTGTTTTTGGTTCAAGAATCCCCGTTGGAATGCGAAGCCTTTTCTGTATGCGTTTATTGCGGTGATATTGTGTGTTGTGTCCGGTGTGCTGGATGAATTTCACCAATCCTTTACGCCGGGGCGTTCCGTTTCTCTTGGCGATGTCGGTGCTGATTTTGTCGGCGGGCTTATCGGCTCTGTTTTTTATCTGATAATTCAACCTTGGAAGCGCTTTAGAATTTTCCGAGAAAAATAACTTCGCGTTCGAGTTGAATTCCGCTCAGGGTTTTGACGCGGTCGCGTATCAGTTGCGATAGATCGTAGATGTTTTGTGCGGTTGCGCATCCTGTATTTACAATAAAGTTGGCGTGCTTTGGGGAAACTTGAGCTCCGCCGATGGCAAATCCTTTTAATCCAGCCTGTTCTATGAGTGCGCCGGGAAATCCTCTGACCGGGCGCTTGAACATGGATCCCGCGCTGGGAAGTTCCAGAGGCTGTTTCGCCTTGCGCTCCGCTAAAACTTCGGCTTGTGCATCCAGAAGCTCTTTTGAATTGGCGGCTTCTAGGCGGAACGAGGCTTCAAGTATTATACTCTTGGTATTTTGGAATGCAGAATGGCGGTAGTCAAATCCGCATTCTTCTTTAGAATAATTTTGAATGGTTCCGTTTTCTTCCTGCACTTTGACTTCGGTGAGCGTCTGGGCAATTTCTTCTCCGTAAGCTCCGGCGTTCATTGCCACGGCTCCGCCCACGCTGCCTGGGATTCCCGCGAGGAGATGTATTCCTGAAAAACCCATTGTAGCGCTCATCCGGGCGAGAATGGAGAGGGGTGTCGCAGCTCCGGCGGTAAGCGTTTCTTTGTCGAACTTAAAATGCGAAAATTTCTTTCCGAGCTTGATTATCAGGCCTTCATAGCCCGCATCCGAGACGACCACATTGGAACCGAGCCCAAGAATAAAATACGGAAGCGAGGCTTCTTTGGCGAATTCCTTGAACTCTGTCAGCTCTTCTGCCGATTCCACTTTGGCGAAGTATTTTGCAGAACCTCCTGCGCGGAAAGAAGTATATTGTTTCATATCGGCATTTTCTTGTATATTTTGCGGGATCTGCATAGTTTCTCTAAAAGTAGTAAGATGGCAAAGGATCGCGAAGAAATAGAGGCATTCAAATCCTCTTTATCCATTACTCAGGTTGCAGGACACTTGGGATATAAAGTAGTGCACGGTAAAATTCGCTGCCCGTATTTTATGCGCCATGCGCACGGAGACCGCACTCCGTCCGTATCCCTTTCGGAATCCAAAGGCCTTTTTAATTGCTGGGTTTGTCCCGATGTGCACGGTGACGTGATTCATCTGGTGGAAATATCCAAAAATTGTTCTTTTCTGGAAGCGATTGAATGGCTTCAAAATGAATTTGCATTGTCTTTCCGGATCGAGCCCTCCAAGATTCCGCGGGAACGGCCTCTGTCCCCAGCATTTACCGATGCCAGGAAGGCTAAGCCCGCACCGGAAGTCGATCCTGTTTTGAAGGCGAGAGTGGTCCTTTCTTTTTTTGAAATGCTTTCTGTCATTGAAGATACTCCTGCTGCCAAATGGCTTGTCAAACGCCGCATTTTCAAGAAAACATGGCAGATGATGCGGCTCCGCACGATTGTTGATTATGACAAAGTAAATAGAGGGCTTCTTGAAAAGTTCGGCAAGGAAACTCTTCAGTTGGTAGGGCTTTTTAACGAAAACGGAAATCTCAAGTATTACAAGCATCCGCTGCTTTTTCCCTATCTCGACACTAAAGTCGTTCCCCGTTATTTCCAAGCCCGGGCGATAGATTCTTCCATCGTTCCCAAGGAGCTCAATCTCAAGGGAGTAGTTCCTTTTCCTTATAATGTTTCTGTATTGGATGGAAATCCGGGGTGGGTGTATCTCTGCGAAGGCGTGGTCGATACGCTTACTCTCCTTGACCGCGGTTTTTGTGCTGTTGGAATTCCGGGGGTCAAGTCCTTTAAACCGGAATGGGCGAGTCTTTTCAGAAATAAGCGGGTTATTCTTTGTTTGGATCAGGATGAAGCCGGCAGGTCCGGTACGGAACTTGTGCAAGAATATTTGAAAAATTTAGGGATAGAAGCGGTCCCGCTCGGTTCGGGGATTACGGCGGAGAGCTTTAAGATGGCTGAAGGGCAGGACATTAATGAATGGTTCGGGGGCAAAAAGTAGCAGCCTTTTCTATATTCTGCGCGTGAAAATACCAAACATCAAACAATCTGCTTTGAATTATTGGTCTTCCCTCCCTCCCAAAACGCAAAAAACGCTGGGTATCCTTTTTTTCATCTTCAAATGGACTTATTGGGTGCTTAATCGAATCGTTCGCTTAGTTCTTCTCGCCCTTATGCTCTATGCGATCGCATTTACTTTAGTCGCATCATACGGACTCTATAAAGTATTTACTTACGGCTACAACATTTATGAGAATGTTGAGGAACTCAAATATTCCAACCCGCCGATGAGCCGTTATATGCAGGCTTTGGTGGATTCTAATCCAGGAATCAAGCTTCGGCAGAAGTTCGTCCCGCTCGATAGCATCAGCCCGTATTTGAAGAAGGCCGTCATTGCGAGCGAAGACGCCGGTTTCTATTTCCATCCGGGTTTTGACGTCCGCGCCATTGCGGAAGCCTTGGATGCGAATCAGATGCATGGCAAGACCAAGTTCGGCGGTAGCACCATTACGCAGCAATTGGCCAAGAATATGTTCCTTTCGAGTGAACGTTCCTGGGAGCGCAAATTCAAGGAGCTCGCATACGCTTTGCTGATGGAAAAGGAACTCGGCAAAGACCGCATCTTGGAACTTTATTTGAATTACGCTCAATGGGGAACTGATATCTTCGGCTGTGAAATGGCGAGCGAAGTTTATTTTCACAAAAGTGCGTACAAACTTAATCTGGACCAGTCCATCAACATGGCTGCGGTCATCGCAAGTCCGGGCAAGCATACTCCGCAGATGAAGAACAGCCATTTTATGATGAGCCGCCGTTCGGTCATTTATCAGAATATGTTCCCCAAACGCGATAGTTTGATGGTGGATAGCCTAAGGGTGTTGAACTCGCCTCCTCCGCCTCCAGCTCCAGATTCCATTCCAGACCAGCAGCTTCCCGCATCCCCGGTCCCGGAAGAGAACCCGGACAATGAATAGTTCAATAAAAATTTTTTAGTATAAATGAAGGATCAGAATATGCGTGACGAATATGAAAACCCGCTCAACACCAGATACGCCTCTAAAGAGATGAGATTTCTCTTTAGCCCGCAATACAAGTTTCAGACTTGGCGGAAACTTTGGATTATTCTCGCCCAGAGCGAAATGGAACTCGGGCTTCCGATCACGCAGGAACAGGTCGATGAATTGAAGAGCCATGAAAAGGACATCAATTTTGATGTTGCCGAAGCGGAAGAAAAACGGCGCCGTCACGATGTCATGAGCCATGTCTATGCCTACGGAGTGCAGTGCCCTAAGGCCAAAGGTATCATTCATCTCGGAGCGACTAGCGCCTTTGTGGGTGACAATACTGACTTGATTCAGATGCAGCAGGGACTTGTCTATGTGCGCCGCCGCTTGATGAGGGTTATAGACAAACTCTCTGAATTTGCTCTTAAGTACAAGGAAATGCCTCAGCTCGGCGCAACGCATTTCCAAGCAGCCCAGCTCACGACAGTCGGCAAACGCGCTTGCCTTTGGATCCAAGACCTTTTGATCGATCTCGAAGAAATTGAATTCTTGATTGAAGTACTCCCGTTCCGGGGTGTTAAAGGTACCACAGGGACACAAGCTTCATTTATGGATCTCTTCAATGGGGACGAAGAGAAAATCTGCGAACTCGACCGCCGCGTCACGGAGCGCGCAGGTTTCAAGCGCTGCCTTTCAATTACCGGGCAGACTTATACCCGCAAATGGGATAACCGCGTAAGCCAGGTGCTTTCGGGCATTTCCCAGAGCCTCCACAAATTTGCGACTGATATGCGTTTGATGCAGGGTAACAAGGAAGTGGAAGAACCCTTTGAAAGCACGCAGATTGGCTCCAGTGCGATGGCATACAAGCGAAACCCGATGCGCAGCGAACGCATTTGCTCTTTAGCCCGCTTTGTGATGTCGCTTGAAACGAGCACTGCTATTACTCAATCCGTGCAATGGTTTGAACGCACTCTTGACGACAGTGCAAACAAGCGCCTTGCTATTCCTCAGGCGTTCCTCGCCGTTGATTCGATGCTCATCATTGCTGAAAATATCTCCACGGGACTTGTCGTATATCCGAAGGTCATTGAAAAGCGCATCCGGGCCGAACTCCCGTTCATGGCTACTGAAAACATTATTATGGAAGGCGTCAAGAAGGGCGGTGACCGCCAGGAACTTCATGAGGAAATCCGCCAGATGAGTATGGAAGCGGGCAAGGTTGTGAAGGTCGAAGGCAGGGACAACGATCTACTCGACCGCATTCTCAAAAACCCCAAGTTTTCTATGACTAGGGAAGATCTGGAAAAGATCCTTGACTTGAAGAAGTTCGTTGGCCGCGCTCCGTCGCAGGTCTCGCTCTTTATTGAAAATGAAGTGCGCCCCGAACTTAACAAGTACAATGATTGGAAGAGCGTAGACGCTGGCGAGCTCAAAGTCTAATCGTTAAGAGCCTTTATTAATAAGAGACCCTCTAAGTTAACCCTTAGAGGGCTTTTTGTTTTTCTGTTCTCTTGGATGAAAAGTCCTGTGCTCTTCTTGTATCATCTGATTGTTGATGTGCGTATAAATTTGTGTAGTTGTCACGTTTGCATGGCCAAGTAATTCTTGCAGCACCCTCAAATCCATACCGGCTTCGAGACAGTGCGTGGCAAAAGAATGCCTGAAGGTATGAGGCGTTACATGTCTTGCGAGGTGAGCCGTATAAGTTTGGATCAGTTTCCAAGCTCCCATGCGGCTCATCTTTTTCCCTCGGGTATTGAGGATGACGGTATCTGTTTTGGGCAAAAGTTCAAGTCGCGGTCCGTTCATCCACGCTTTAATATTTGCCTTGGCTTTCGTTCCTAGAGGCACTAGTCGTTGTTTGTTCCCTTTGCCAATGGGAGTTATCCATTCATTTTCAAAATCAATGTCCGAAATGCGGAGTGAGAGCGCTTCCGCAATCCGCAACCCTTCGGAATAAAGGAGTTCGATTAATGCGGTATCGCGTTCCTTGTGCTTGGAAATTTCATTTATACGCTCAAAAATGGAATCAATCTCTTCTCTCGTTAAACACTGTGGCAGATAATGGCCGATGCGCGGCGTTGCGAGAAGGGAGTCCGTGGAATAGGGGAACGCCTTTTCGCGGAGAAGGTATTTAAGGAATCCGCGCAGGCTTGAGAAATGCCTTGCGACGGAAGTGGGGCTGTATTCCGCATAGCTCGCTACATTCGTGAGAAATTCGTCCAGCTCTTGCGGAGTGAGATCGTTGATTTTGGATCCTCGGTCATCGGCCCAGTATACGAAATGGCGCAGATCTTCTTCGTAGCTCTGTATGGTTGCGGGGGAGAGATTGCGCTCCACGCCCAAAAAAGACAGATATGAATCCAGCCATTCGCCATTTTCCATGCAGAAAAGCTAAAAAAAAGTGCAAAAAAATGCGAGCAATCCCCTTGCAAAGAAGGTGCTCTTTTTTTATAATTGGGTTTGTCGAAAGTCGTATGGATAATTAGCTCAGTTGGTAGAGCAGCTGACTCTTAATCAGCGGGTCGAAGGTTCGATCCCTTCATTATCCACTAGAAGCCCCGGTGTCAAATGACACGGGGGTTTTTTGTGCCGAATCCGGTGAAATTAGGGCTGTTTTGGTGCGATGCGTCTTACTTGGAATTTTGTTCTTTATGTTCTATAGGTATGCTTGGAGTATAGTAAGCCGGGAATGGTGATGAGGAAACATAGATGCCACCCCTTTTAGGGATGGTTGTTTAGGAGGTAAATTTATAGGCATCTCATTAAATCCTTGTTTGCCCGCATTTTTCACACATAGACAAGTCAAATTCCTATCGGCATTGCATATTCAATCCATAAATATCAGAGGTGAGTAGGTATGTTTTTTGGTACAAAAAAAGAGAATCTAGGCTGGTTTATAGGTTTTTCCCCGTGGTGTCTGATTCTGATTATGGTGCTCCTCTTAGAGGGGTGCATCAGTGATGAGTCTTCTGGAACGGGTGCTGAAAATGGCTCGTTTTCTTCGTCGGTGTGGTTGTCCTCATCAAGTCTTCCTTCATCCAGTTCATCGGCGAGCCTTTCTTCTTCGGCAAATGCATTAAGCTCATCGGTACAGATGTCTTCGTCAATAGAGGATGTTTTCTCATCATCGTCATCGAATATCGTATTTGATAGTTTACCATTTGATACTGCGATAGCTTCTCTTGGCTATTACTTTTATAGACCAGTTGATTCTCTTGATGGCTACAATGAGGGCTTTAATGTCGAAAAAAATCTTTATTATGTATACCCTGATGGGATGTGTTATGTGGTGAAATCGGAAGATGGATATTCCCATGGAACGTATCTTAGCACATATCAAGGATCTTTTGAATATCTTATAATGAATGGAGACTCGCTTTATTTAGGTTCCCAAGAAAGTTGTACCGGCAATATGTGGGGGGATTGTTCTGTGGAATGGACCTATTATGATGCTTTTTATCGTAAGCTTGTGCTAAAAAGTCAGACTGCAGAAGTTTTCTATTTCGCCGAATATCCAAACTATAGAAGTCTATTGCAGATTGATTCTACACATATCCGAGAATGGGTGCAGTATATAAATTCTTGCTGGGCCGATGCTTATGTAAACGCATCGTCACTTGCCAAAAAAATCAATTGTGATTCATTATATATAGAAAAGTATAATTTGATTATAACTAGTTCAGCTTGGATTTTTGAGAATGAAACATGCCGTTCCGGTTTTTCCACTAAGCCGAGATCGTTTCTTTCGGAAGAATTATGTGATGCGTATGTAGATGATTTAAACAACATTTCTGATTGCAAAAAGAGAAATTTAAATGCATCGGAGATTCCTATGTTGTGTAGTGGTTTTAATGATGCTGGATGGTGTATAAATTATTCAGATTCGACATTCATTGAATTTATGTATTAGTGTAATCCCCCCCAAAAAATTAACAGAGTCTTAAGTAGGAAAAAGAGTACGTTTTGACTTCCTCAAAAAAGAGCGGGGATTAGAACTCCTCTTTGCGCCGGGGTGGAGACTAGGCTGTTTTGGATCTTGCTTTTTTCTTCATCTAATTATATATTTATCGTAATACGATAAATAATTATCGTATTATAATAAAATAGGAGAAATAAAATATGAAACCTTTAGCACGTGGAAAGGTACAGTTGCTTTGCTTCTGGATGCGCCGTCTGTTCCTTTTCTGGATGATCTTTGAGCCTGTGATGGTTCTTGCGATATGGGCCGCGCTTCCCTGGGTTCCGGAGATGATCCTGAATTCCTTCCTTGGCGAAGCTGCGGTGAGCCAGACTACGCCTCTTGTACGGATTTTCGGCATGGCGGCGAGTCTTCCCGGCATTCTCCTTCATGTCCTCCTCTTTTTTGAACTCGCAAAACTCCTTTCCCTCTGGGAACGCGGAAAATTCTTTGAAGAGGAAGACATCCGGTGCTTCTCGAGACTCGGAGTGTATTATCTGTGGGGGGCTGTGATCGGAGTGCTCCAGCGCGCCCTCTATTCCGTGGCCCTTACCATCAGCAATCCTCCGGGAATGCGGCAGCTCTCAGTAGGCCTCAGCTCCGATGATTTGGGATCCGTGGCTGCTGGATTTTTCCTCTGGCTCCTCGCCTATGTCCTGCAACAGGCATATCTTCTGAAGAAGGAGGCGGACCTTACGGTCTGAAAGGCTATGGGTATTCGAGTGAATTTGGATGTAATCATGGCGAAACGCCGGATGCGGCTCAATGAGCTTGCCCTTCGCGTCGGTATCACGGAAGCGAATCTGAGCATTCTCAAGACGGGCAAGGCCCGCGCGGTGCGCTTTGAAACTCTCTCCGCCCTCTGCCGGGAACTGGATTGCCAGCCGGGGGATCTTCTGGAGTTCGTGCCGGATAAAAAAGAGGCGTAAGACCATTTTTTTGAGCGTTCTCTTGTCAGTGACCTTCACATAAACTATCTTGGGAATATGTTCAATTTGAATATTCTTTTCGGCCTTCTTCTTAGTCGCTCCTGAAGCGAGGTCAAAAGGTATTCTTTCAAAAGGCCCGCTTCAATGATGAATGCGGGCCGTGTTATTTTAAGGGCTTTGCGTGTCATCGTTGAGGGGCAAAGGAGAAAAAGATGAGCGAAGGAAAACAAATGCACCATTTTAACATGATTGAAAACGCCAAGAAACGGTTCCAGTCTGACCTGCTGAAGAAGGAATACAGCAAAATAACGTCGGATGACGGGCAATTGCAGGAGATGTTCCGGCATTGTAAATTTGTAGATGACGCCCGGTATGTGGATGTCGGAACGGGCTGCGGTTATGTGGCTTTCGGGATCGCAGCACAGAATGCCCGTTGCCGGGTCACGGGAATTGACATCGTTGAAAACATTCTTGAACTGAACAACAGAGCGACAGCGGAAAGAAACGCCCCGAATGTAGAGTTCAGGAAGTTCGACGGCATCGACCTTCCCTTTGATGACAGGTCGGTGACGGGGATGTTCGCCCGTTATTCGTTCCATCATTTTCCCGATGTAGGGAAATCAGCCGCCGAGATCGACCGTGTATTGACTGGTGACGGATTCTTCTATGTGACGGACCCGCTTCCTGCCGATGGCGACGATGCGGATTTTGCAAACGAGTTCAGCCGGTTACGGCCTGATGGGCATATGCGGTATTATACTGAAAGTGAATATGACCGACTGTTTCACGGAATTCATCTGGAAAAGGAACACGTGTTCTATACCAAAGTGACGATTCCGAGAAAACTGGATGATCGCTACAGGGAACTGCTCGATGAAACTCCCGGCTCCATACAAGAAAAATACAATGTCCGCCTTGATGATGAACAAGTGAGAATCGATGTCCCTGTGGGCAACATTCTGTATAGAAGGAAATGCGCCTGACAAAGGCCCGGCTTCGGGCTGTGTTTTTTTACAACGTATTAAAATATTTTCTCTTGACTTTGCCATCTTTTTCGGCGATTTTTATGGAGAGGTTTTTTATGTGTAGAAAATACTGGGGTATCCTGATTTTATTTTGTGCTGAAGTTTCGGTAGCGGAGGGAACGGTCAATTACCATTTGAACAAATCTGAAAATCCGACTGAAGATGAGCTGGATGCTTATAGCCATATTCAAGTGGCGATGGACTCTGCGGTTGGTATCTATAACAAGTATACGTCCCTCTCTAAGCATATTGAAGTTTATTATAATATCGGTGTTCCCACGGCGGAGGCTTCTAATAATGGTCGTCTTACTTTCGGAGCCCGCCGAGATTATATGGTGGTATGTACGGCGATGCACGAGATAGCGCATACGCTCGGAATGGGGACGACTTCAGAGTATCAGGCGATGATGGTGAATGGCGTTTTCCAAGGGGAAAGAGCACAGGCAATGCTCAAGGAGCTTACGGGAGACCCGACTGCGGAACTCCATGGCGATTCGCAGCATTTTTGGCCTTATGGACTCAATTACGCAAGCGAAGTCAAATCAGAACAGGATTTGGTTTTTCATGCAAAGATTGTAGAGGCTATGTATCAAGACATATTTAAAGAGGCTTTTTATTTTGCAGGCCGGATTCGCTCGGTGTCAAAGAATTTGTGTATGGGAATAACTTCTTTAAACGCTTTGCAACTTATGAATTGTAGCGACACGGCAACTTTTGTGCGGATTATTGCTGTGGGAGAACCGGTGGCGTATCGCATTGAATTAGGCGAGCGCGTTTTAGATGTTCCCAATGAGTCGTTGAATGCGGGAACCGTTCTTGGTACGTATGCTTGGAATGGCGGAGCTCATCAAAAATCATACAAAGAAAATTTTGAAGCGGATACTTCGGAGTTCTTTTTTAAGAATGTGAAAAGCGGTCTTTATCTGAAAGCAGATGGGACTTCGGTTATTCAAGATTCTAAAATGGACGGAGACCCCCTTTATTTATGGACGTTAGTAAGTACTTCGCAGACTCTTGCTATTAGAAAATCAGCTATTAGATTACGCGCAGATGTCTTATATTTACATAATTTAGATGTAATGGGCCGTCGGATAGACAATAAGCCAGAGCGGATTCTTTTTGCCCGTTAAAGGAATGTCCGTTCACAGATTATTTATTCTTTCTTCTCTTCTGCAATCGGTGCGAGTGTGGCGGTAATGGCTGCAATCAAGTCTTTGGGTGCAATTTTCAGCTGGAGTCCGCGGAGCCCGGCGCTTACATAGATGTAGTCTAATTGTTCTGCGCTCTGGTGAATGTATACCGGGTAGGGCTTCTTTAGGCCCACGGGAGAACAACCGCCGCGGATATAGCCTGTGAGCGGCAAAAGCTCTTTAACTGCGACGGGTTCTACTTTTTTGTTCTTTGAAATTTGAGCTATCGCCTTGAGATTTACTTCAAGATTTCCGGGAACGACGCCCACGAGTAATCCGTTTTTATCACCGCGCATAAGTATCGTCTTAAATACGCGTTCTATGGGTTCGTTGAGCGATGCTGCTACGTGTTCTGCGCCGAGTTCCGTTTCATCGACGGCGTAAGGGATGAGATCATATGAGATGTGCTTCTGGTCTAAGATGCGGGCTGCGTTCGTCTTGTGAATCTTTTCCATATTGGCCTTTATAAGGACTAGCAAAAATATAAAATCAAAGAATAGGGAATAAAAGAAGAGGACTGCTTTTATGCGGTCCTCTTTTGCGCAATCGGTTTGCTATTTGAAGTTTTCGCACCAAGTGGGCACAACTTCGCTTGCCTTCCCTTCCAAGAACGCGTCTGTGTTGCGGTCTTCCCGGTCGACTTCCAAGTTGAGGCAGGTAACGTGCGCTTTATAGTGCTTGGCAAGTTGCTTGAAACCTGCTGCGGGGTATACCACGCTGCTTGTTCCGATATAAGCAAATTCTTTTGTGTGTAATAGTGCGTTTTCGATTTTGTCCATATACAGAGGTATTTCTCCGAACCATACGATGTGTGGGCGAGTAGGCGCTCCGCAGAATGGGCATTTCGTTTCGGCGGTCTCTTCTCCGTCAAAGTTAAAGACATGGCTTTCGTTTGCTTCGCAGCGGAGCTGCTTTAGAGCTCCGTGCATGTGGAGAACTCGCTTGCTTCCGGCGCGTTCGTGAAGATCATCCACATTTTGCGTCACGAGCAAGAAATCATCGCCAAGCCGCTCTTCTAGCTTGGCAAGGGCAAAGTGTGCCGCGTTTGGTTTGTAGTTGGGGAGACCCACCCGGAGGGAATTGTAAAAGTTCCTCACGCGGGCCTTGTCGCGGTAATATCCTTCGGGTGTCGCAACGTCTTCAATTTTTTCATTTTCCCAAAGCCCGTTGTTGCCGCGGAATGTCCGGAGTCCGGATTCTGCGCTGATTCCTGCGCCAGTGAGTACGACTAATTTCATTTGCAGAGTCCTTGTAAGAACAATGCTTCGGCGAGCATACCCCGTTCCAAATCGGAAAGATTCAAACTTTCATTTTCGCTGTGGGCATTGCATTTCGGGTCTTCGAGACCGGTCAATAGAATGGGAATGTTCCCGAACATATCGCGGAATAGCTGTGCGCCGGGGATGGACGCCCCGCAGCCTATGTACTTCGCTTCTGTACCGAAGGCATCGGTCATTGCTTGTTTCATCAGGCCGAAATACGGGTGTGAAATGTCTGTTGTAAAGGGGTCTGCACCGTCTTCCGTAAAGAGCGAAAGTTCAAGCCCGTTAGGGCAGATTTTCTTCAAATGGTCAATGAGTTTGAGTGTACATGTGTCTGCGGCCATTCCCGGAGCGAGCCTAATTCCAATGCGGGCGTAAGCGGAATCTTGAAGTACGTTTCCCGCCTGGGTTCGCGAACCGGCCTCAATGGCTGTAACCACGATTGACGGCTTTCTCCAGAGTGTTGTAAGAATGTCGCCGCTTTTGGAAAATAGGTTGACATTCGGAAGAACTCCCGCTTCCTTGCGGAATTTGTCTTCCGTATAATCCAAAGCCCTGTAACTTTGAAGTTCTTCTTTGCTAGGAGTTTCGATGCCATCGTAAAAGTGATCGATGAGAATGTTCCCGTTTGAATCTGTGAGCGTTGCTATCATTTTGCAAAGAGCCTGCACGGGGTCGGGGATCGGGCCCGACCAAGAGCCCGAGTGGAGTGGTGTTTTCATTGCTTTCAGCACTACGGAAACGGCGGACATTCCGCGGAGCGTCGTAGTGATAGAGGGGACGCCCGAATCGAAATTCGAAAGGTCTGCGATGATAACCCCATCGCATTTGAGAAGTTCTTTGTTTTCCTTTAGAATTTGGGCAAAACCGGAGCTGCCGGATTCTTCTTCGCCTTCGATGACCATTTTGATATTCGGCATCCGATCACTCGAAAGAGCGAGCACTTGCGTAACAGCGGCAAGGTGGAGAATGATGCCGGATTTGTCATCCGCAGCCCCTCTTCCATATAAGCGCCCATTGCGGATTTCAGGGGCAAACGGAGGTGTTTCCCAGAGTGCTTCGCGCATCGTAGGCTGCACATCATGGTGAGCGTAGAGGAGTATCGTCGGGTTGGATGGTTTTGTCTTGAGTTCGGCGAATACGGTAACGCGCCCGCTGGGAGGTGTTAAAAATTTGGCATTCTCAAAACCGTGGCTTTCAAAGAGCTGTTTTACAGCTTTTGCAGAACGCAAGATCTCGTTTTTATCAAAATCTTCAAAACTAATGGATGGAATTCGGATTAAAGTTTCAAGAGCTTCTACGTAACGCGGAAATTGTTCGTGGATTCTCTTTTCCAAAGTCTCTTTCATAGCACACACCTTTTTTCTTGTAACAATTTTTTGTTAATTTAATCTTAAATATGGCAATCGATTGTGTTAACCATGACTATTATTTGCTGAAAGGCGATAAAATTCTCGCCTTAATCCGTCGGATTTTCAAGAATTCTACAGAGTTCCGACACGATTCTTTGAAGTATGCGGCTCGTTTTGCACCCTTTATTCCGTTTATCGGTGGCCGCCCGGATCTTTCGGAAAAGCTTAAGTGCCGGATAACGTTCAAGGACCGCAGTTGTCCTTTGTATTTGAGTTCTCCGATTATACTTGCTGCGGGTGCGAACAAAACGGCAAGCCGCATTTCCGATTTTGCGAATTTGGTCTTTGGCGGTATTACAGTCGGAACAGCTACCCGAAATTTCCGCGAAGGAAATCCCCACAGGCCGCGGCTCGGTTTTTTGGAAGAGGACCGCTCCATTTACAACAGTATGGGCCTCAACAATGACGGCATAGAAATGATTTCTAAGCGCGTGGATGCCCAGCTCACCTATGCGCACAAAGCGGGAATGTCCGTGGGTATCTCTGTAGCTGAAACTCCGGGGCTCATATCCGATGATATTAAGCTCAAGGATGTACTTGAGAGTTTTGCGATTGCGTACAAAGCGGCAGATTATGTAGAAATTAATGTCAGTTGCCCGAATACCGGTGAAAACCGCATTGATCTGGATACCCGATTCACGGAACTTCTTTTTTCGGAGATAATGAATTTTCGCAAGACCCAGTGCCCGCGCAAGGCTGTTTATGCGAAGCTCAGCCCGGATATGTCGGAACATCAGCTCATTTCCACACTGGACATTCTTTCCCGATATGGTGTGAATGGAGTGGTACTCGGCAATACGTTCCCTTCGCGTAAAATCGGCGAGCTTCCGATGTTTTCCAAATACGAAGACTTGAAATCGCTCCGCGCCGATGGCGATAAAGGTGGAATTTCGGGCCGCCCTTTATACCAGAACACGTTTTGGATGGTGCAGACGGTAAAATCCCGCTATCCGGAAATGAGCGTTATCGCTTGTGGCGGAATTGATCAAGGCTGTAAAATTTATGATCTCCTCCGCTTGGGCGCCGATGCTGTTCAATGCTATTCTGTGGTCGCGTTCCGATGGATGCCTGCGCATGCGATGCGCCGTGAACTTTCTCTTGCTCTTAAAAAAGACGGCTTTGCGGCTCTTTCCGAGATGCAGTCCAAAGAATGACCGCTTGGGAGGCATCATGCGCCAATTGATAGGAATTCTCCTGTGCATAGCCTTCTTCTCGGCGCCTTCTTTTGCCGGCTTTTTTTTGGACTCCGATGAAGATGTCGTGGAAAAAAGTGCCATTTCCGAACCGGGGTTCTTTTTTGGTGGCGGAGGCTCGGCTTCTTATTATTTAGGAGCCGTGGACCTTGCGCTCGAAGGCCTTGCCGCATATCGATTTGCAAGCGATTACACCTGCGCAATGAATTTATCTGTAGGCGTTTCGGGACTAGTAGATGAATTGGGCATTGAACTTCGCAAGTCCTTTGATGAATTTGACTATTTTGGCCTCGGCGTTTCGGGGCTGCTATACAGACGCGATGGGGAACTTGAAAAATCTCCCCGCATTTCGGTTGCTTATGGGCGGAATTCTCTCCCTTGGAAAAATGCCCATTTTGCCTTTGCCACGTCCATTCGACTTTCGTATATTATTGGTGGAAGTCTGGGTCGTGAACAGACGTATATTACAAAAACAGCGAGTACAGTGATCGATGGAAAAATTATACTTATCTTTTTCTAGGACGTTGCTCATTTTCATTGTTTTATTTTGTGCACAAACATTTGCAGCTCCGTGGCTTGGGCTTTCTTTTAAGCAAGAACCGTATAAAAATCAAATTGCATTGAAAGTGATTGGGCTTCACCCGTCATCGAATGCGATTGCGGCTGGCGTCGCCGTGGACGATTTGATTATTTCCATGAATGGAACTCCGCTTGCGAATCTTTCTCTAGTCCAAAAATTTACCTCGAAAGCTAAGGTGGGCGATAAGATAAAACTTGGCATTGATCGCAAAGGGAAACAAATTTTTTTAAATGTGCTTTTTACGAAACGCCCGGATGATGTTTCGAGCCTTACCGGATCTTCTATCGGGAGCAAGGCTACGGCTTTCAAAAAAAACTTTTACAAAAATGGTGAAAAGCGCAAGGCGAAACCCAAGGTGACTTTGCTCGATTTTTGGGCCACTTGGTGCGGGCCTTGCCGCCAGACGCTTCCTATTTTAGGGCGTCTTTATGAAAAGCTCAGCTCTTCTGGTTTGGAAGTCATCGGCATTGCAAATGAGCAAGAGAGCGTACTTGATGATTTTTATGCCGAACATCCGTCGCCGTATCCGCTATACCGGGATGCGACCGAGGAAATGTGGCGGCGTTATGGCATTAATGCCGTACCTACGCTGATGCTACTTGATTCCAACGGTTATATTCAAAAAGTATGGCCGGGAGCACCAAACGAGGCCGGCTTAGAAAGCGCCGTCCGCGATGCGATGAGATGAATTTGCGTATGCATTTTGTTATTGTGATGTATCGTCATTGCGATTGAGATGCCTTTGGCGCTTTAGCGCTTAGGAATTCCGATGCAAAGTTGCGAAGCGAAGCAATCTGGATAGGATTGCCGCTTCGCTACGCTCCTTGCAATGACACTCAAATAGAGGCTTAGCTGTTAGAAAGTTCCCGCGCTTTGGCTTCGACTTCTCGCACGAGTGCCGCTTTATCGCTTGCGTTCGCCTTAATGATCCGCACGAATACGGATCCAGCGACAACCGCATCTACGCTGCTTGCGAGCGATTGCGATTGCTCACCGCCGGTGATACCGAAACCGCCGTAGATTTTGGAACCGCCTTCGCCGGCATTCTTCAAGAATTCGATCGTATGGGAATCGATCGTTGTCTTGCTCCCGGTGATTCCTGCGCGGAGTGCCGCATAGATGTGCGCAAAACCGCAGTGGGCGAGTTTCGAAAGGCGTTCCTTGGTCATGCTCGGAGCTGCGACGGGAATGTTTTCCATACCGTATTTTTTACAGGCTGCGGTGAGTCCTTCATCGTGATCGAAAGGAAGATCCGGAATGATCATTCCTTTTACGCCCGCTTCGGAAGCCCTTTTGCAGAACGCATCCACGCCCGGAGTGTAGATAAGCGAACCATAGCTCATAATGTAAATCCTCGTTTCCGGATGCGCTTTGTGGACTTTGGCGATAAAGGCAAGCCCGTCGGCTGTGCGGTAGTTCCTATTCAATACTTCGGTGCAAGCACCCTGAATAGCGGGGCCGTCCGCAGAAGGGTCGCTGAACGGAAGCTGAATTTCCAAAATGTCCGCACCGCCCTTGATCATCGCTTCTGCCGCTGCAAAAGCAATATCGTCGGTGGGGTAGCCCGCAACCAAGTGGCTCATCAATTTAATTTTCTGTGTCATTATTTGTCACCTCCCATCAACTTTGCATTGTGGATGTCCTTCTGTTCGTTCAAACGTTCGAGTTCACTTTCAAGGAAAGCTTTCCATTCTTTAGGGCGGAATACCGGGCTTGTAATGAAAATGTCCTTGTCGCCGCGGCCCGACATATTGATGACGACCGCTTGATCTTTTGGCACTTGCTTTGCAATCTTCATTGCCGCGGCGCCCGCGTGCGCGCTTTCCAGAGCGAAAAGGACGCCTTCGTTCTTGGCAAAGAAGCTCACGGCTTCGAGGGCTTCCTTATCGAGAATATTCATAAACTCAATGCGGCCGGAAGTTCCGAGTTCTGCTAGTTGCGGGCCTATGCCCATGTAATCGAGCCCCGCGGAAATAGACCGCGTGGGTAGGGATTGTCCGTCTTCATCAAGCAAAAAGCGGCTCTTGTAGCCTTGCACAATTCCTTCGCGCGAAGCGTTCCCGGTCATCCGGGATGCGTTTTCGCCCACATTCGGACCGATGCCTCCCGCTTCTGCGCCAATTAACCGCGGGGACTTTTCGTCAATAAACGGGCTGAAGAATCCGATGGAATTGGATCCGCCGCCTACGCAAGCGACCATTGCACCGATTTTAACGCCGCGCTTTTCGCATTCTTCCTTGACTTCGTTCCCAATCACCGATTGGAATATGCGGACCATATCTGGGAATGGGGCGGGTCCGAGGGCTGAACCCAACACGTAATGCGTATTCTCAAAGTTAGCAGCCCAGTCGCGCATCGCTTCATTCACCGCGTCCTTGAGCGTGCGCGATCCCGAAGTGACAGGGCAGACTTTTGCGCCGTACATTTCCATCGCAGCCACGTTCGGCTGCTGGCGGCGCACGTCTACTTCACCCATATATACGGTGCAGTCGAGCCCGAGTTTAGCGCAGGCCGCGGCTGTCGCCACTCCGTGCTGGCCCGCACCCGTTTCGGCGATAATGCGGGTCTTTCCCATATATTTTGCGAGTAACGCTTGACCTATGGCATTGTTAATCTTGTGAGCGCCTGTATTTGCAAGGCCTTCAAGCTTAATATAGATCTGGCCTCCGCCCAAGATTTCTGTCGCGCGTGGAGCAAAGAGCAGGGGCGTTGCGCGTCCGATATAATCCTTCTGGATTGTATGGAGTTCGTCCATGAATTTTTTATCATGGAGGGCTTTTTCAAGAGCCGCATCCAATTCATCGAGAGGGCGGCGCAGCACTTCTGCTACGTATTTGCCACCGTATTTGCCAAAGAAACCGTTATCGCTATTCATATTCATTCCTTGTGTTGTTAAAACCAAACAAAAAAACCTCCCGGAAAGTCCGGAAGGCTTCTGCAAACTCTAAAAATTTGCGCAAAACTCAAAAACCGGACTCTTTAGAAGGTCCGCCACCACCAACGATTGATGATATTTCGGTTTTGCATGACAAAAAAATAGCGAAGTGTTTTTGAGTTGGCAAGGGGGGATAAAAAGTTTTTTGAACCCTTATCCGCCTAATTCCTTCAAATAGCGGCTGAGCGCATCTTGCCAAGTGGGAAGTGGCTTGAAACCGTTCTTCACAAGCTTTGACTTGTCCAACCGGCTATTGAAAGGTCGGGCCGCTTTGCTAATGCCATATTCTGCGGTCGTCACAGGAATCACGTTCGTTTTGAGGCCCGCTTGCTTGTAGATTTCCTTTGTAAAATCATACCAGCTGATATAGCCGCCTTCATTTGTCGCGTGATAGTAACCGTATTTTTCCGTTTGTATCATGTCCACCAAAAGGCGTGCGAGATCAAGCGTGTAGGTTGGAGTGCCGACCTGGTCGCTCACCACCCGCACAGTATCGTGGGAACGCCCTACGTTCAGCATAGTCTTGATGAAGTTTTTGCCGTTTAGCCCGAACACCCAGGCGATGCGCACAATGAAGAATTTTTCGAGATTGCCGCTCACCGCAAGTTCGCCATCTAGTTTAGTTTGTCCGTAAACATTGAGCGGCTTGTAGTCCTTGCAATCCGGTTCCCAGGGTTTAGTCCCCAGTCCGTCGAACACATAATCCGTACTGATGTAAACCATCTTGCAACCGAGCTTTTTGCAAACCTTTGCGATGTTTTCTGTACCGCCTGCATTGATAGCCTTTACCTTAGCCTGCTTGTCTGCATCTTCAGCCAAATCTACGGCAGTCCAGGCTGCGCAATGCACGACCACGTCCGGATTCACCTTTGAAATTTCATTTTCGACCATGGAAGCGTTGGTTATGTCCATCGGCATATAGGGGAGTTTTGTAACGGCAGAACCGTCCGCGATTCCTGAATATTCTGGCAGAAGATCGCTGCCTATGCCGCTAAATCCGCGCTTATCGAGTTCGTTCATCACATCGTGCCCAAGCTGGCCAGCAACTCCTGTTACTAAAACTTTCATAAATTCCTCTATCGTTTTAAAAATTGAAATAAAATCTTTCACTTCAGCGGATTTTTGTCGCTTTTGTACCACTTCATAAATTCGGCGATACCGTCGTGGAGCGTCCAATGCGGTTTGTAACCGACCTCGCGTTCCAAGTTGGATGTATCCGCGTTAGTTTGGTATACATCGCCGTGTTGCAGTGGCAAAAACTCTTTTTTAGCGGGAGAACCGTAAGCCAATTCTATTTCGCTAATAAAGTCCATTAATTTTACGGGGTGGCTACAGCCGATGTTATAAACTTTATAGGGCACACCGTTTTGGCATTCCGCTATTGTCGGTGTATGGTCCAGTACGTGGATAGTTCCTTCGGCAATATCGTCGATATAGGTAAAATCGCGGATCATATCGCCGTTGTTGAATACTTTAATCGGCTCGCCTTTGGAGATTGCCTTTGCAAAAAGCATCGGCGACATATCGGGACGGCCCCACGGACCGTATACGGTAAAATAGCGGAGCCCAGTCGTTGCAAAACCGTAGAGCTTGCTGTAGGCATGGGCCATCAGTTCGTTGCTCTTTTTGCTCGCCGCATACAAGCTTACGGGGGAATCCACTTTGTCGCTCTCACTGTAAGGTACTTTAGCATTCAATCCATAAACGGAACTGGAAGAAGCGAACACCAAGTGCTTTACTTCAAAGTTTCGGCAAGCTTCGAGAATGTTCAAAAAACCGACCAGATTGCTCTGTAAATAAGCGTAAGGGTTAGTAATGGAATAGCGCACTCCGGCCTGTGCCGCCAAGTTGATGACTTTCTCGAAATGCTCCTTGGCAAATAAAGCGTCTAGACAAGCCTTATCGTCAATAGCGAGGCAGATGAATTTGCAATTAGGCCATTTTTTGCTGGACAATTCCTTGCCGAAAGCGAAACCCTCCGCGGGCTCATCGAACCCGCATTCCCGCAAGCGGCCGAATTTGAGGCGCACATCGTAATAATCGTTGAGATTATCAATTCCCAACACGGAATCGCCGCGCTCCGCGAGCATAGACATCACTTTAGAGCCGATAAAACCGGCAGCACCAGTTAGAAGAACTTTCATAAATTCAAAAACCTTTTGGTCAGAACGATCTATAGAATTATACCAAATAAATCTAGCAAACTTTATCTTACAGATTCCACTAAAGGGTACCTCTAAAAACTGCTTTGGTTAAGTGAATTTATCAAGAACCGAGCAATGGCAGAAACGATTGTCGCCTAAAACGAGAGCTGCGGGCATGCTTGCATGCACATTGCCGAGTTGCACCGACAAGTGCGCAAACACAAAAGTGGCTAAAATCGCCCAAATTGAGAGTCGCACTCAAGCTTGCTTGAGTATGACCGAAATGCAGGCGATGACGCGAAGCGTCAATACTGGATGTATTGATGCCTTCGGCATCCGCTTCTGCGCCTCGATCATGATAGCGAACGAGTTCGCTACCTGAGATGCTCGGCTTGAGCAACAGGTACTTCAGTCCACCAGTGCGAAGTGTTATTGATAAATTGTTGCGGTGTCACGTTGTTCCATCCTCACCCCCTGCGGGGCTGCCTCGAAAGTCAGCTCTACGAATCCTGATGTTCCCTGAAGGGAACCGGCTTCTCGTCATAAAAATTGAGTTTTTAGAGGTGCCCTAAATTCCGAACAGCTTATTGACTTCGTTTTCCCGGATAATCCTTTTGCTCTTGGCTTGGGAATGGGAAAGCATCGATTCAATCCTGTCTTGGATGGCGCTCCCGATCAATTTTTCCGTATCGATACCCCGGAGTTTGAAAAATAGAAGAGGCTCTTTGTCGAAGCGGGCCCCGATCCCGTATAAAACTGCGGCGACATGCTTGCACATATCGGCAACATCCGGGCAAGAACATTCAAAATGAATGTCGGCCATGGTGGGGAAGAGACCACCTTCTTTCTTTAGAAAAAGTTTTTTGAGGGCTTCAGGAAAGTTCCCGTTGATGAGCTCTTCTATGTTTTGGATGTGCGTTGAGCTTTCCTTTATAATATTCTTGTATTCCGCTTTGCCGAGTTCATTGATTTGCACTTTGATCCTATAGGGCGTTTTCCCGCTGCCGATGACCTTTGCGGAAACTTTTCCCCGTTCAATCTGCAAATCGACCACGGCATTGTTTCTCACGTATTTTCTACCGCGCTCCAAGCGGTTGTAAAAGTCTGCATAGCTCTCGAGGTTATCGCACCAGGCTTTTCCCCACCAGGATTTTGCGATCGCCCGGCCTTCCAATTCTATAGGGCTTAATAGATGTCCCTTTCCTTCTTCTTTTTGCAAGTATTTTTTTGCTTTTTCCTTAAGGTCGCCGACGGAAGTATAGCGGAAGCTTTTAAAATAATCATAAAAACTCATATCAAGCCTCCAGCTTTAACAAGTGCATCAAGTCCTTGTCGCTCATTTCCGTAATCCATTTTTCGTTGGAGACCTCGCCGACAATATTTGTCGCAAGATTTTTCTTGGATTCGATCAGATCGTCTATTTTCTCTTCTATCGTCCCGCGCGACACGAATTTGTGCACGAAGACATTTTTTGTCTGTCCTATGCGGAAAGCCCTGTCGGTCGCTTGGTTTTCTACGGCTGGGTTCCACCAGCGGTCAAAGTGAATAACGTGATTTGCATTAGTGAGATTGAGCCCCGTTCCACCGGCTTTTACAGAAAGCACCATATAGGGAATATATCTGTCGCTTTGAAATTCTTCAACCATCTTATTCCGCGCAGAAATTTTCGTCCCTCCGTGCAGAACAAAGCCCGGGCACCCAAAGACTTCTGTTAGGAATGCATCCAAATAAGAGGTGATTTCCCGGAATTGGGTAAAGACTATGACCTGCTCGCGTTTTTCGTAAATTGTTCCGCACAATTCGCGCAGCATTCCGAATTTTCCGCTTTCTTCTTCCGCGTATTCTTCACGCCCGAGGAATTGGTCGGGATGGTTGCAAATCTGCTTCAAGTGAAGGAGGGAAGAAAGTACGAGACCGCGCCGTTTCATCGGGTCGTCGTCTATTTCCGCGTGTTTTAGTTTTTGCTCCAGATCATCGAGCAGATCCTTGTATAGTGCGGCCTGCTTCTTGGATAGCGTTACATAATCCTTGGTTTCGTTCTTTTCTGGAAGATCCTTGATTATTAATTTATCTGTTTTCAGCCTGCGCAGCATAAATGGAGAAATCATTTCTTTCAGTTTTGAATAACCAGAAGGCTTTCCCGCAAGCGATTTGCAGAACCTTTTGAATTCTGTGGCGCTTCCCAAAAGTCCTCTGTCCAAAAAATCGAATAGGGACCATAAATTGGAAAGGTCGTTTTCAATCGGGGTCCCGGTCATCGCTATGCGCCGATCCGCATAAAGTTCTTTGATGCTCTTTGACTGTTTGGAGAGGGGATTCTTTATCGCTTGAGCTTCATCAAGAATCAAGGCGTTCCACTTGATTTCTTTGAGCGGTTCCAAGCGGCCGACCATCCCATAAGTCGTTATCGTGAGGAACGCAGTCCCCTTTTTCAAGGCGTTGTTTAATTTATTTGTACTTTCGCCGTGTAGAATAGTTACGTCCATCTCTGGAACAAATTTATGGCATTCTTTTTGCCAGTTTCCAGTGAGGGAGGCTGGAACAATGAGAAGAATTTTTAAGCTCGGTTTTTGTGCCCGGATGGATTCGAGGTAGGTGAGCACTTGTACGGTTTTTCCCAAGCCCATGTCGTCGGCAAGACAGGCGCCAAAGCCGAACTTGTCCATTTGCAAAAGCCACTTGAAGCCAACCAGCTGATAGGGCCGGAGCGTTGCGCATAAAGTCTTCGGAACTTCGCTAATTTCTCCTTGCTGTGTGCGAAGCCCATGCATGATTTGCGAAAGCCATTCACCATTGGTAATAGAAGGGTGCGGAAACGTGTCGTTTTCTTGTTCTGTACTTATATTGAAGCGGAGAGCCTCCAACAGGGAAATATCCCCGTTGTATTTTTCCATTTGTTTGAGAAGCGAACGGAGGCGTTCGTGGTCAACCTCAATCCATTTCCCCTTTATGAAGGCAAGTCCTTCCGTGGCCTGCAATAGGCATTGAATGTCCGCTTTGGTAAGTATTAAGCCATCCACTTCAAGGAAGCCTTGCATGGCGATAATGGAATCCAGGCCTAGAATCGATTTCTTGTTTTCGCCCAGTTTGACCGTCAATGAAGGCTTTTGGCGGCTCTTCTTCCACCAGTCTGGAATGCGGCACACGATTCCTGCATCTTCGATTGCGGGGACGGATTTCAGAAATTCAAATGCTTCCGCTGAAGTGAACTTCAATGGGTGGAACATCTCACCGCTTTCAATAAAACCATTGATCAAGGGTGAAACGTCTCCCGCCTTATTCAGGCACGAAAGCAGGGAAAGAATCTTTGTCCTGTCCTCTTTGTATTCCGTGAGCGCGTATTTCAGAGGTGCGTGCGAAATTTTCCCGTTTCCGTCTTTGGTCGAATAAGTCGCCAAAAAGGCGAAAGGAAATTCATCGTCATACTTGTTTTCTACGAGATGGAAAAATATCTTTTCCGCGACCTTCAGATGCTGGCTTTTCTCTGCAAGATATAGAGCCACTGTGCCGCTGTAATTGCCGATCTCTTTAGAAAACTCCTGATTCAGTCCGGCCCAGATATTTTGTATCCATCTGCTGTCTACATATTCCATGCCCGGGGCAAAGGGAATGCTCTGTAGAAGCGAAGAAATGTCTTCCTTGTCTGGCGAGGCCTCCGTAGTTTCCCGGCTGAGTTCCAACCCTTCAGTCTCCGAAAGCTTTTTGAAAAAAAGATCCGCAAGGCGGAAGAGAAAAAGAGCCGTGGCGTTATCTTCCGAAGGCCTTTCGCTAAGTGCGGAATCGTACAGCGCAAGAAGGGGATTCCCGATAAATTCTCCTGAATAAGTAGGCGAATCTGCGGCAAATAATGTCGGCGTAAAACGGAATGGGGGAATCAGCGTCATCGAATTTTCTCATCAAGAGGATGGATTGGATATCTGTTTTTTAGAGAGATTTCCCTTTAATCTAAAAAATACACGAATCTTTATTCCGCATGCGTCAAAAACAGCATGGAATAGTCATAAACGGGGTAGCTCGATGTTCCTTTTCCCGCCGAATGTCGCGAACGCCTCTGATATGATCGGCTTCCTTGATCGTGTTGAATACTTTTTGGCAGACTATGACCGATTTCGTGCTATAGAGCATCTTAAAATTGGGGGTGGAAAAGAATGCTAATTTGGTTTGAACAGGAAAAATGTGAATGGAGGCGTTGAATGCTGAAGCGGAAAACAGAATCAGTCCCAACCTAGCTTGATACTCGTTTAAGCCACATCGCGAAAAAGCGGTCGTTTACCCTGTAGCCCCCATCCTCCAAAGTGATCCTGTCGTCATCCATTAATCGCTTCAAAGCCGACTGCACTGCGCTCGCCGAGCGCAGTCTGTATTTTTGAATAAAACTCCCGGAAAGCACTTTTTCCACGCGCCCCTCCGCGGCAATCGCTTTTAGCACTGCCTGCTGGGCCTGCGGAATTACATACAAAAGCGACTCGAACATGTCGCTGCACTCGGCAATGCGATCCGCGACGGCGGTGCGGAGCACTTCCTCCGAGCACACCTTCTCTGTCATATAGAAGGCCAGATTCAAAACACTCTGCATGTACCAGGTATGCCCCTCGAACAGATTATAAACGTAGCGAACGCCTTCCGCCGTAATTTTCTTTTTTGCCGCAGCGAAATGATGTAAGGCAAAATCCGTGTATGCCGACAAAGGAATTGCTTTGAGGGTCATAGGGGTGCACATATTGTAAAAAGGCCGTGATGGACTTCCGAACATATTTTCGAGTACATGTCGGCCGCTCCCCGCAAAAAGGAACACCGCATTCGGACAGTTCTGGATGTGCGTCCGCAGCAGGGCTTCCGTATTTTTCTCTGGATATTTCCCGATCTGCTGGAATTCATCAATGGCCACCACACAAAATTTTCCCGCCCCAGCAAGATAAGTGAAAATTTCTTCCAGAGTCTTCTGCGGTTGCGTTACCGCCCCGCCTCCTAGAGACCATTCTGGAACCCCCGTTGCATCAACACTCACACGGAATTCCAAGGAGCGGACAAAACCGGCAAAAACCTCCAGGGCCTTTTTCCCACGGGGTTTTAGTGCCGTACAGATCTGGTTTCCCAGCAGAGTTACAAAATCCGCAAGGCACAGTGTCGAATAGATATCCATGAAAAAGCAATAATTCTTTTTCTGGATCTCCGGTTGCGCAAAACAATGGCGGATAAGTCCCGATTTCCCCATGCGGCGCGGAGAAATGATTAATCTGTGATTACGATTCTGAACCGCCGCGAGGATCGTCCGGGTTTCGGCCTCCCGGTCACAGAAATACTCTGCGGAAAAATAACCCGAAAGAATGAAAGGATTCATATCCTGAATATAATTATTCTTTTATAATTATGCAAAAAGAATAATTCTTTTTGCATAATTTAATGAATCATTTTCTCGAATTTCGTCTAAAACTACAACTCCCACTAGGGGGCGGACTGGACGTCCTCCCGGAGGGATTGGGTTCCCGAGGCGCCTTCCCGGAGCCCTTGTTCCAGAATGCCACAGTCTCCTTTGCCCACGAATTTACGGTAGCAGAGGGGGGGGCCTGAATCCGGATGATCCGGCTGGGGCGCCCATATGGTGCACTCAGTAAAGAATAGGACGTGCGAACGGCGGGACTGCTTTCTTCGACGGATATTTCTATTTGTGCGCTATGGTCTCCGTAATTTACGATGATGTGCACCGCTTTTGAATTCAATCCGCCCTGGAAAGTCAGATTCAGAACTCTTCGTAACTCGTCCTTGATGAGTTCCTTTACATTCTTTTTAGAACTGAATGAAATGAATATGTAGTCTATGTCATTCGTGTATCTGGGACTATGCATTAATCTTAATGGCTCAAGATGGCTGAATTTCCAAAACGGGTTGCGAAAAAATCAACGATCCAGGCGAGCCGATCTTCAGTGGTCCGAAGCTTATCCATAAACGACTCCCTACATTTGCCTCAAGGGCGGCTCCGTGTACCTGACCGCCATAGAGGACTGGTGCAGCCGCTTTGTCCTTGCCGGGAGCCTCTCCCACAACGCTCGCTCCACGCTTTTGCGTAGAAGCTCTGCTGTAGGCCTTGGAAAAATACGGTGATCCTGAATTATTCAACACGGATCAGGGCAGCCAGTTCACCAGCGCGGAATTCACGGACATTCTTCAATCCCGTCGCTCCGCGATCACCATGGATGGAAAAAAGGCCGCACCCTAGACAATATCTTCGTTGAACGCTTCTGGAGAACGGTCAAGTATGACGATGTCTATATTACAAAGGATATGTGACGGTTCCCGAATGCAGGGCTCGGCAAAAGCCATCCGCAGGCCCTTGTAACCTTAAAGACTGTTTCTGAAAGAGAATTTTCTGGGCTTATACAGAAAATGATTCCATATTTCAAACGGGATCATCCTAGAGAGGGGGTCTGGCAAGTATTATGGATTGCCTTTCGATGAAGGAATCTCTTGGTTATGAGAGTCTTTATGGATTTGGCCTTGCGAAAAATTCCGCCTTTTCCTAAGGTAAAATGTGCAATTTTTAGATTGATACAGACTCTAAAGTTATAAACAGTTGCTCCACACAACTAACTTTTTAGTGTGTACCCGATATTCAAGCAACCGGCTCTTTGGGTTGCCTCTAAATTAGCGCATTTTAAGGTTTTCTTTTTAATGCTTTCTATCTTAGAAAACTTTTTATTTCCCTTACTTTTTTTCTAGATTTTTTATAATTATTGAAGATTTAGGAGTCTTTTAATGCTTTTTGATAGGAAGCTAGTCGCTGAAACATTTCTCCCAATGACGAACTCTGTTCTTTGCGGATGGAGGAATGGGAGAGAATGAAGATCGCTGTTGTCGGTTCTAGAGGAATCCCGAGTGTGCAGGGCGGCATTGAAACCCATTGTGAAAAGTTATATCCACGGCTTGCAGCAAAAGGGCATAATATAACAGTTTATGGCGCTGCTACTTATTTGGGAACCCGGCTTCCTTATGAGTATAAAGGCATCCAAGTAGTGCCACTTCGTTTTGTGTTCCGCTTTCCTGGTTTGGAAGCCTTTGTTCGGACTTTATTTTGTCTTTCACATATATTCAAGACACATCCAGATATAGTCCATATTCATGGAATTGGGCCTGCTTTTTTTGCCCCTCTTTTTAGACTTACAGGCGCAAAAGTTGTTTACACTCATCACGGCTGTGATTATGCTCGAGCTAAATGGGGATTTGTTGCTAAAACGGCATTAAAAATAGGTGAATGCTTTGGATGTCTTTGTTCAAATAAGATTATCGTCATTAGCAAATATATACAAGCGAATTTGTTGGAAAAATATAAATGCAAGAAAACGGAACTTATTTATAATGGAGTAGAAATTTCGGCTCCAGTTCCCAATGCAGAAATCTATCTTCGGAAATATGGCATTGAGAAAGGCAAGTATATCTTTGCATGCGGTCGTTTTGTGGAAGAAAAATGTTTTAATGATTTGATTGCTGCATTCGTTTCTGCTCATTTAGAGGGGTACAAGCTAGTTCTTGCTGGTAGCGCTTCACCAGAAAGTGCTTATTCACGAAAACTGGAAATGCAAGCAAAAGCTGCTGGCGTCATTCTTACTGGATTCATTAAAGGCGATGAACTTTCTTCAATTTATGCAAATACAGCCTTATTTGTTCTTCCCAGTGCTCATGAAGGATTACCCATTGTGCTTTTAGAAGCAATGAGTTATGGGCTTAATATTATTGCGAGCGATATTCCGGCGAACGTTGAAGTGCCTATTGCTAGGGATTCCTTTTTTAAGGTTAGGGATGTGCATGCCCTTGCAGGAAAAATGAAGAGTGTTCTTGCTAAAATGCCTAATTCGCGAGTCGATTATCTAGAATTGATTCAAAAACAATATAACTGGAATTTGATAGCTTCCCAGACTGAAAGACTTTACGCGGAGTTGATAAGATAATGTCTTGTACTAATTGTTCTTCTTGCGATTCAAAAAAAGTTCAGATGCCGACGGATGTATCGGTTATAACGACTTATCGTTGTCAAATGCGTTGCAAAATGTGCAACATTTGGCAAAACCCGACAAAAATTGAAGAAGAAATCAAGCCAGAAGAACTGGAAATTCTTCCGCAACTTAAATTTGCAAATGTTACTGGTGGGGAACCCTTTTTGCGCAATGATTTGGAAGATATCGTTGAGGTCCTTTTTAAAAAGGCTCCGCGTATTGTGATTAGCACGAGCGGATATTGGGTAGAAAAAACAATTAAGCTCGCAGAGAGGTTCCCGAATATAGGCATTCGAGTGAGTATCGAAGGCCTTGAAAAAACGAATAATTTTTTGCGCGGAAGAGAAGATGGCTTTGAACGTGGTATGCGTACTCTTAAAACCCTTCATGAGATGGGCATAAAGGATATTGGTTTCGGACAAACGCTCAGCAATTGGAATAGCAATGATTTAATTCCTTTATATGAACTCGCTTGTTCCATGAACTTTGAATTTGCGACTGCAGCTTTTCACAATAGTTATTATTTTCACAAAGAAGATAACCAGATCAGCAATAAAGAAGAACTTTGTGACAATATCAGCAAACTTGTGAATCGATTGCTTAAGGAAAATCATCCAAAGTCTTGGTTCCGTGCTTTTTTCAATTTGGGACTTATCAATTACATCCAGGGCAATCGGCGTATGCTCCCTTGTGAAGCGGGAACCGTGAACTTTTTCATTGATCCATGTGGACAGGTATACCCTTGTAATGGTTTGGAACCGCGTTACTGGCAGGAATCCATGGGTTCTATCCGCAGTGGAAAAACTTTTCAGGAAATTTGGTATTCCGAACAAGCAAATCATGTGCGTGACTTGGTGCACACCTGCCCTAAGAACTGCTGGATGGTGGGAACCGCCGCTCCTGTAATGAAAAAATATATAACCAAAGTTGCTCCTTGGGTTTTGAAGGCCAAGGCAAAGAGCTTGTTTGGAAAGAATGTGAATTGCACCTGTTTCCCGCAGTTTGATGTAGGACAGGATCCTCTACAGGGCGACTTGAGGATGGGAAGATAATATGAAAATCGTTGTTAGTGGTTATGTAGGAAAGAAAATAACAGGAATTGGACGAAATTTAATTAGCCTTCTTAATGCTGTAGATGATAATCAATATATTGTTTATGTAAATAAAGACATGAAAGATGATTTTATTTTTTCCAATGCAAATATAACTGTAAGGACTTATCCTGTTAGCAAGAACAGTTCTTTAAAAAATTTATTGTGGACTTCTTTTATTTTCCCGTTTATGGCATTAAAAGAAAGAGCTAATAGAGCTCTTATTCCAAATTTTACACTATTGCTTTTTAAATTTGTTCCAACTGTTGTGATTATGCATGATCTTATCGAGTTTAATATTCCAGATAAATTTTCAAAAAAGAAAATGTTCTATCGAACAAAGTTAGCTGATCCAATCACTTCTAGAATGGCAGATCATATAATAACGGTTTCTGAAAATTCAAAAAAAGACATTATGAAATTTTTAAATGTCCCAGAAAATAAGATTACCGTTATTTACAATGGTGTAGATTTAAATAAGTTTAAATCAATGAGCTCTGAAAAGGCACTAAAAATTCTGGATTCTAAAGGTTGGCCTAGAAATTTTATTTTATATGTAGGAACAATTGATCATCCCGGGAAAAATTCAATTTCAGTTATTAAAGTGTTTGAAAAATTAAAAGAACAAAAAACTTTTGATGGGAGTCTGATTCTTGCTGGTATGCCTGGATCCGGATATCGATTTATTGAAAACTATGTAAAAGAATCTAAGTATAGAACAAATATATTTTTAACAGGTTTTGTCCTGGATAATGAATTAATCGCTTTATATTCTACTTGTAAGTTGTTTTGCTTTCTTTCGTTGTATGAAGGTTTTGGTATTCCTCCTTTAGAAGCTATGGCCTGTGGTGCAAAAGTGGTCGTCTCTAATACTTCTTCGCTACCAGAGGTTGTTGGATCTGTTGGACGGACCGTTTCGCCTATTGATTTGAAAAAAATTTATGAGGTATTCAAAGAAACAATAGAAATGCCTACAGAAAATAAGGATACCTTGCAACACTTGAGCCAGTTTGATTGGACTTTTTTAGCTCGTAATTTTAATGATGTATTCAATATAGTTTAGTTTTTATGACAGCATATATATATATATTCTCTTTAATTTTATGTGGACAATTCTTTGTTTCAAAAAAGTTTATTTCAAAGAATAAATATTGTTTAGGGATTGCTATTTTTTGTTCTATTCTTGCAGGCTTGCGAAGTTTTGATTTAGGACTTGGAGATACAGATGGCGTTTACTTCCCAATTTATAAAGCAGTTTCATTTACAAATGGATTCAGTGATGTTCTTTTTCTATTTTTTGACGCCCATTTTGGAAATGATTTTGTTGCAAACAGTTCGGGATATTCAATAGGTTTTTTGCTTTTAGCAAAGATTAGTTCAATTTGTTTTGATAACTATCATTTTTTCTTGTTGTGGACTTCTTTTCTTTATTTTTTTTCTATATCAAGAATTATTTCAAAGTATTCCAATATACCAGCAATCGCTTTTGTTGCTTTCTTAGCCTTGAATGGATTTAGTTCTTCTTTTTATCTTGTGCGACATATTCTTGGCGTTTCTTTCTTAATGTTTGCTTTAGAAGCTCTTCTAAATGGGAAAAATATAAAGTTTTTGATTCTTGTATTAATTGCTGCAAGCATCCATATCTCTATGCTTGTGTTTCTTATTGCTTATCCGATAAAGAGGGTTTCTATATCTTCTAAAGTTCTTTTAATTTTTGCACTTCTTTCTGCATTCTTTGGCATTATGGTAAAAACAACATTTTTTAGTGTTGTGTCTCAATTAGGTGGATTTATGTCTTATTATTCTGTTTATGCATCTTCAGAATCTGGGCATTTTGCAAGTCTTTGGTTTATTGGCTTTTTAATTTTTTTATTCGCTTTTACTTATTATAAAAAGTTAATAATTAATAATTATTTGAATTCTCAATATTTTAAGTTCGCATTACTTTACTGTATTTTCCTTTCGTTCCAAGTAATAATAGATGAGTTTAATAGAGTTGCTCTATTTTTTCTTTTCGCCCCTTCTATATTATTATCAAATACAGTGGATTGTATTAAAAATCCATATAAAAAAGTTCTTGTTTCTTTAGTTATATTGCTAGGCTTTGGGACATATTGGTTCCTTATAAATTTGAAAAATTACAACATGCTTCCTTATCACATGTTTTTCACTTTTTAATGGGTGGTTTTGTGAAGGCTATTGCTTTTTTAGTTGGAGATTTGGGCATTGCTGGTGGTGGAGAGCGTGTTGTTTGCACTTTGGCTAATTTTTTGGTGCAGTACTATGACGTTCATATTTTTCATTTTGGTACAGAACATCCTTTTGAAATAATAGGGAATGTCAAAGTTCACGATTTAAATGTGATAACAAAAAATAGATATTTAAGAAAGATAGATAGACTTTTTTTATTGCGGAAAAATTTGAAAGAATCTAAGATTTCTTTAATTATTAATTTTGGCTGGCAGCCTGCTATATACACATTGATTGCTTCAGTTGGGTTAAATTTAAAAATTTTATCTTCTGAAAGGAACAATCCAATGTTGGAGCCCAATCAAAAAATTTTAAAAATAATAAGGAATGTTGCATATAAAAAATCAAATTTTTTAGTATGCCAGACACAGGCTGCTAAAAAGTATTTTAATATAACGCAATCAAAAGTTGTATTGAATCCATTAAGAGATGATATTCCAATGCCTATGGATTTCAGATATCGAGAAAATCTGATTGTTAATTTCTGCCGATTATACACACAGAAAAATTTGCCATTATTAATTAAGGCATTTAAAAAATTTCATGTGACTCATCCTTTCTATCTACTTAAAATTTATGGTGATGGTGAGTTGAAATTGGAGCTTTTAAAGCTGATTGATTATTTGGATTTGACTCATTTTGTGCAAATTTTGCCTTTTCGGGCAAATATTCTTGATAGCATTAAAGTTGCAAAAATGTTTGTATCCTCTTCTAATTATGAAGGATTGTCTAATTCGATGCTTGAAGCTCTAGCTCTAGGCATTCCAGTTGTTGTTACTGATTGTCCTATTTATGGAGCGCGAATGGTTGTTAATGATTATAAAAATGGAATTATTGTGCCAATGAATGATCTTGATCGAATGTGTGATGCAATGTCGTTTCTTGCTGACAATGAAGAGAAATCAAAGCAAATAAGTGACGAAGCAATAAAAATACGAGATTTTTTAAGTGTTGAAGCTGTTTGTAAAGAGTGGAAACGACTTATAGATATTGTGTTATCGAAAAGAGAGACAGGAAAATCAGGATTCTCAGTTGAACAAAAAAAGTGGTTCAACAAGAGAGGAAAAGAAAATGACAGAAATAACGTCTAATCTAGCAAACAGTAAAAAGAGCATCGTCGAGACATCCCGCAGATGCTCTCGGGTACTCAATGAAGACTTCAATACAAAAGAGGTTCTGAAAGATTTAAAAGAAGAATGCACGCGAGAAGGAGGTTGGGGGTAATTTGAAAAATTCATACGCTTCAAAAGATGCCCCGATGCCCATCATCCGTCATGCATCTATTGGGGATAAGCCATAATCGTTTCTATCACAAGCCGATTGTTTCGAAAAGGAAACAGGTAAGAAATAATATTTTCCTCTTGAAAAAACTGAATCATTCCATTAGTCAAAAAATTAAATGGTAAATCTATGATAAGAGTTTTATTTGATTTGTTTCAGGCGCAACCAACGATGGACTCAAAGTTCCATGGAGGGGGTGAGTACATTAAGACTGTATATAGATGTTTTATAGAGAATTATTTAAATCAATGTAGTTTAATTGTCTTTTACGACCCTTCGAAGTTTTTGGATGATTGGATTTTGAAATCTTTTGAAAACAAAACTATTCTTGTTAAGAGTATAAGTTCTATCAATGAAATTCAAAATATTTTAGATGAAGAGTCTGTAGATGTCTTTTATTCTGGGCTTCCATATGATTATGTAACGTTAAATATTCCGAGTAGTATTATTTATTGCGGAACTATCCATGGTTTACGGGGGGTTGAATTGCCTTGTGATCGTTTCACTTATAAATATTTTGAAGGACGTTCTTTATTTAAATATTGGATAAAGTTCAAGATGAAAAGGGTATTTAAACAACGAAGTTTAGAGTTTTATCGAAAATCAATTGATCGGCTAGACTTTGTTATTTGCGTTTCTTATCATACCAAATATGCAATTCGGAGTTTTTATCCACATCTAAATAAAAAGATAGAAGTCTTTTATACACCGGAAAAATTTATTGAAAGTAAAAAAATTACTCAAAGTAGAGAATTCCAAAATAAATATATTTTGTTGATAAGCAGTAATCGCTGGGAAAAAAATTCTTTTAGGGCTGTAACTGCTTTAGATACCTTGTTCAATAAAGGAACCCTTAAAGAATATAAAGTTGTTACAATCGGCAAATTACCTGATAAAGTTTGGAAACCTATTTGCAATAAAGACCGTTTCATCTGCTTTGATTATGTAACATCAGAAAGACTTGAAAACTTGTATGCCTATTGCGATATTTTTCTTTATCCAACGTTAAATGAAGGCTTTGGAATGCCTCCTTTAGAAGCAATGAAATATGGAAAAACCTGTATTGTTTCTGGTGTTTGTTCCTTGCCAGAAGTTTGCGGGGATGCAGTGTATTACTGCAATCCATATGATCTTGATGAAATTCAAAATAGAGTTTTGATGGCCTCTGAAAAGAAAATTTCTGAAGATATAATAAAAAAACAATTATTGAAAATAAATTGTCGTCAACAGGAAGATTTACAAAGGCTGTGCCTGGCTATATTGCATTGTCATGAAAATAGGAATTGAAGCATGTGTACTGGAATTGTAATTTTAAATTATAATAATATTGAAGATACCTTGAATTGCGTTGATTCAGTTAATAAGTACAATACAGCTTCAATAAAGATTGTTATTGTCGATAATGGGTCTGAAATCAAAAAGTTTGAACTGTTAAAAGAATGTCTGAAAAATTTATATAATAACGATTTTGTTGAAGTTTTTGCAGATATCGAGAAAACTGTATTGAAAAGATGTTCTTTAGTTAGATCAAACCGAAATTTAGGCTATGCCTGTGGAAATAATATTGGAATTGATTTGTTAAAAAAAGATCCGACAATAAAGCAACTTATGATTTTAAATAATGACATTCTTTTTGTTGAAGATATAATTCCCCGACTTTCACTTTTATTAGAAGAGGATCCCAAAATAGGGATAGTTTCTCCTTTGCTTTATAAAAAAAATTTATTGTCCATTGATTATAATTGTGCTAGAAAACGGTCAACCTATAAAGATATCATTAAATGGCTTTGGTCAGATGTTCCGTTTGCTCTTTTTCATCGATCATTGGACGCTAATAAAATTTTCAAGCTGAATCCTGAACTTTTGGAGAAAAATCGAGTAGAGATCGAATTACCATCAGGTTCATGCATGCTGATGTTGAAAGAAACTGCTTACAAAATAAAGTTGTTCAATCCAAATACCTTCTTATATTATGAAGAGAATATCCTTTATGAAGAAGAACTGAGAAGTGGATTTAGAAATTTTATTGTTCCTTCTTTGTCATGCATTCACTTAGGTGCCTCTTCAACAAAAACTAAAACTTCAAAATTTTTGATAAAATGTTCAAAGAATAGCATGCACTATTTTCTAAGTAATTATTTTAATCTTTCTCCAGTGAGAAAAAGTTTTCTAGAGGTTTCTTTTTTTTGGTATGTGTTTTCTCATAGATTACTTGATGGACTTATTTTTCTTTCCAAGAAGAGTAAGAGACTTTATCAAACTTTAGTTTTGTTCTAAAATAACTATCTTTATTAAAAGCTTTATCATAAATAGGAACACAGTAATGAAAACATTGATTTTAGCAGGTGGCTTAGGGACTAGACTTGGTGAAGAAACTCAAAGCATACCAAAGCCTATGGTTGAGATTGGTGGATATCCTATTCTTTGGCATATTATGAAAATATATAGTCATTATGGTTTCAATGATTTCATTATTCTTACTGGCTATAAAGGTCATATAATAAAGGATTTCTTCCTTAATTACTATAATCGTTATAGTGATATTACTGTAGATCTTGCAAACAATGACGTCCAAATTCATAAGATGCGTACCGAACCTTGGACTGTAACGATGCTTTATACGGGGCAAAATACTATGACCGGTGGTCGTATCAAAATGGCTCAAAAATATGTTGGCAAGGAATCTTTTTTACTCACATATGGGGACGGTGTTTCTAGTGTTGCTATTGATAAACTTGTAGAGGTTCATCAGAAAGCAAAAAAAATAGTTACCCTGACCGCAATTCAACCTGTTGGAAAGTGGGGCGCACTTGACATTCAAAAGGACGGATCGGTTGATTGCTTTGTAGAAAAACCTGTTGGTGATGGCACTTGGATTAATGGCGGTTTTTTTGTTTGTGAGAATAAAGCGTTTGATTATATTAAAAAAGACGATTCTTCTGTAATATGGGAACGAGAGCCTCTTCAAAATCTTGCTAAAGATGGGATGCTCAATGCGTATAAACATGACGGTTTTTGGCATCCAATGGATATGTTGAAAGATAAAAATGAATTAAATACTCTCTGGACAAGTGGAAAAGCCCCTTGGAAGGTGTGGCAGGATTAAATATGAATCTTTCTTTTTACAACGGGAAAAAAGTATTTATTACTGGTCATTCCGGTTTTAAAGGAACTTGGCTTTGCCGGATCTTATTGCAGGCAGGGGCTGAAATTACGGGCTATGCACTTGAATCACCGACCGAACCATCTTTGTTTGAACAAACAAAAACAAAGGAAGATATTCAAAATATATTTGGAGATGTTCGCAATTCGGTTTTGCTTGTAGAGTCAATGATGAAGGCTAAACCCGATATTGTTTTCCATCTTGCTGCGCAACCGATAGTTCGCCAATCTTATAAGGAACCCGTAGAAACATACGAAATAAATGTTATGGGGACAATAAACGTCCTTGAAGGTGTGAGAAAATCACCGTCAGTTAGATCATTTGTTAATGTTACTACAGATAAGGTTTATAAGAATAAGGAATGGCTATGGGGATATCGTGAAGACGAAGAACTCTGTGGTTTTGATCCGTATTCGAATAGCAAAAGTTGTAGTGAACTTGTAACGTATAGTTATAAGAATTCATTTTTTAATAATGAAAATTCTCCTGCGATTTCTACAGCACGAAGCGGCAATGTTATTGGTGGCGGAGACTATGCCATTGACAGGATTATTCCTGATTGTATCCGTGCTGTTTTAAAAGGTGAAAGAATTATAATTCGCAATCCGTATTCTACTAGACCTTACCAACATGTACTGGAGTGCCTTTCTGGGTATCTGTTGCTTGCGCAAAAGCAGTTTGAGAATAAAAACTTTGCTGGTAACTATAACTTTGGTCCAGATGGCTCAAGTTGTGTGACAACAGGAGAACTTGTAGAGTTATTCTGTTCTTCATGGGGGAAAAATGCAAAATGGCGTATTCAAGGCGATGGTGGTCCCCATGAGGCTAATTTCCTCAAATTAGATTGCTCCAAGAGCAAATCTGTTTTGGGTTGGAAGCCTCATTGGGATATTCGGCAAGCCATTGGCAGCATAACGGAATGGGAAAAAGCCTTACTTGCTAAAAACGATGCCGCTTCTATAACGGACATACAGATTAAAAACTATTTTGGGGTATAAAA
>JALNVO010000002.1 GCA_023231365.1 Fibrobacteraceae bacterium
CGTATGGTTCGCCGCTATCATCCGTGCCCGTAAGAGAGGTTCACCCGAGGTCCGGGCGTTATAGAACTCTTTTTGGGGGACGCCATATTGAACGGAAGGGAATTGAATACCTCATTGAAGCCGCAGCAAAACTAGACCCTTCTAAATTCGAAATCCGAATCGTCGGAAAAGGGAACCTTACCGATTTTTTGAAAGACCTAGCAAAAAAAGTATCGCCCAAAAACATTGTATTTACCGGGCCTCTTTCTCCAGAAAATCTCAAAAAAGAATACCTGGCTGCCAATTGTTTTGTACTCCCTGCAATCGTCGATGCCAGAGGAGACACGGAAGGCTTAGGCGTTGTGCTCATCGAAGCGATGGAATACGGACTCCCTGTAGTTGCTTCCAACGTCGGGGGAATTTCCGATGCCGTAATAGACAAAGAAACCGGGCTCCTCGTGCCCGAAAAAAATCCTTCGGCACTTGCAGAAGCATTTAAAACTCTGGAAGCCTCTCCCGAACTCGAAAAATCCTTGCTGACCGGTGCACAAAAACGCATTGCAGAAGAATTCGATTGGAAGAAAATTGCAGAGAAGCAAATCGCAATTTACAAAAGAATCGCTAAACAGTCTTGAGTTTCAACGACTTTTTCTTTTTACTCCAGCTCATCCAACTCAGCACTAAATTTTGCCACACAACGTAACAAACGGGGCAAAGAGCGGCTACAGGGCCCGCATATATTTGCGCTATCCAAATCACGAGCATTGTATTTTTTTGTCCCATGCTCTGGGAGCCTTCAATAGGATGACTCTTGCGTTCAAAGAACCAGCCCAAGAAAAAGAGCAGTATACACAAAACAAGTGAAAGTACCGCCATCATTTGAAACTCTCCAGAATCCCAAAGAGTCTTGAATCCCATTTTGCGAATGTCATAGCTCGCTTTAGAAATAATGACAAATACATTGGCGATCCAAACAAACATTGTGTACTTTTGGAATTCCTCTACTTTATCTGCAACTTCCGGATAAAAACTGCGAAGTCCTAGGGCAATAGCGAGCGGAATCGTAATAATCGGTTGAATCGAATTGAAAATGGATTTGGACATTCCCAAAAAATCCAAGCTCTCCATTCCTTCGGGGGGCGGGCAAAAATAACCGAAGATAAACGGAATGGAAAAGCAGGCGATGATATGACCCAAAATGAAAATTTTAAGGGAAAGTACGGGATTTCCGCCGAGAAGCTTTGACATTACAGGAGCTGCGTTCGCCGGAGGACAAAAGCAGAGAATCATCCCTCCGAGAATCACTGGCTGCGGAATCAAAAATAAATAACCCGACGCAACCAGCAGGGCAGAAAGGACGAGCCCCACAAGAAAAGCATGAAGCTCAATTTTAAATGTTGCCCCGTGTTTCTGAGGAGGAACCTTTGACACGAACGTAAGCACCATCATCAATCCGATCAAAAAAGGCATTAGCGGCGATAGCACATGCGCCTGGGGAAGGAATATTCCCAAAAGAATCGAAAGCAGCATCAAAATGGAACGTAAATTTGCCATAGATATCAATAAACCTAGAAAAAGCTCTACCCAAGACAAGGCCCTCTTTTTATAAATTTGCGGTGATGCTTATCTCTCGTTACAAAAATTTACCGCTCGCAAAAATGCTCCCGAAAAAGAAAAGCAAAAACCAAATGCTTTTCCTTGTAGAGAGCTATATTTTTTTAATTCTCATCGGGACAGTCCTCCTGCGCTGCCCATTTTCACTCAAGGCTCCCATCCGGTGGATTGACGCGCTCTTTACCGCAACCTCCGCAACTTGCGTAACAGGTCTTTCCGTTATTGATATCGGCAGCGTATTTTCCAACACAGGGCTTTGGATTATTGCTGCGCTCATTCAAATCGGCGGACTCGGCATCATGACTTTTTCGACGGCGATACTCCTACTTTCTGGAATGCGTCCCGGATTTAACCAGCAGGCGATGCTCAAATCGAATTTTACACAAGAAGAACAAATTGACCCCATCAAGATTCTTCTAGCGGTGATTCCATTCACTTTTATTCTGGAAGGAATTGGAGCCCTTGTTCTGTTCACTCAATTCGACAAATTTCCATTAAATGATCGCATCCTCTATTCCGTATTCCATTCCATAAGTGCTTTCTGCAATGCAGGATTTTCTCCTTTCCATGATTCCCTGATGAGCTATCAGTTCAATCCCGTTGTATGCCTTTCAATATGCGCGCTAGTACTTGCAGGAGGCTTCGGTTTTTTGTCGCTCGCAGAAACACGGAACTTCCTCAATTTTAAGACACACTCGATCCAGCGCATTTCTTTGCATACGAAGATTGCCTTTTTCTTCACGCTCATCATTATATTAGTAGCAAGCACCGCCATTCTCACCATCGAATGGAACGGAGCCTTTGCAGACGAGTCCATCCCCCAAAAAATGCTCTCTTCTTGTTTTATGGTCATTTCTGCGCGCACTGCAGGCTTCAACAATATTGACCTGCTGACTCTTCAAGAAACGAGCTTGCTTCTCATCATTGTCACTATGTTCATCGGGGCTAATCCAGGAAGCTGCGGCGGTGGTATCAAAACAACCACGGCGGCAGTCATCGCGCTCCTCGGGTTCAACCGGATCCTCGGCCGGGAAAAAACACAGGTCCTCGGTCGCACCATTCCCGAAGAAACGGTAGATAAAGCTGTACGGATCTTTATCATTTATACGATTATGATTGTCATCGGCACGTTTCTTCTGCTCATTACGGAATACGCAGGAGTCAGTTACAAAATGGGAATCCCCCACTTCTTAAAAGTTTTTTTTGAAGTCGTCAGCGCACTCACCACTTGCGGCCTTTCATTGGGGCTAACCCCGGATCTCACATTTTTGGGGCGCATTGTTATTTGTATTATTATGTTTATCGGACGTATGGGCGCCCTCTTTCTCATCTCGGCTGTCGCTAAGAAAGTGGAAGGCGGGGTCTGGTACGCAGAAGAAGACATTATGGTGGGCTAAAAAATGGCAACAAAGCAATTCGTCATCATCGGACTTGGTAACACGGGTATTTTCCTCGCACGTCATTTGACGAGCCTCGGATGTGAAGTTCTCGCCATCGACAACACACCAGAAAAGATCCAGGACATCACACCGACAGTGGCACAAGCCGTTGTCGCTGACAGCACCCGCAAGCAACAGCTCGCGGCTCTTCCTATTCTTAAAGTCGATTCCGTTATATGCTGTATCGGCACTGATTTGGAAGCTTCACTCCTCACGATTCTCAATTTGAAAGAACTCGGCGTTAAGCACATTATTGCTAAAAGTTCGAGTATGCAGCATACTTCCATCTTGGAACGCCTTGGAGTTTCTGATATTTTCCAGCCGGAACGCGATATGGCCATTTCGCTCGCCGAACGCCTAAATCGCCCAAATATGCTGGACATCCTTCCTTTTATGGACGGATTCTCCATCATTGAAGTTGTCTGTCCGCAAAAATTTATCGGGAAATCTCTTAAAGAACTGTCTCTGACATCTAAATACGGCATCCAGATTATCGCCATCCGCGATCCCCTCAAACCAAAACCCATTATCGGAAATATGGCCGACTACCGGCTCAAAGACCAGGACGTTTTATTCGTCATCGGCCCGAATGAAGTTTTGGACGATCTCCACTTTGATAAATAATACTCGTATTCCATTACTTTTTGCGAAGTCAAAATTTCAGCCGAAAAATATTTCGGATTTTTGAACTTTTGTTTAAACGATTTACCTATTTTCAAAAGGAAATGCCTACGAAAACAAAATCGCCCTTGAAATACCGCATTCGCGGAATATTCTACTATGTTACAGTAGCGCTTGGAGCCATCGTCATTGCCCCTATATACGGATTTTTCTTCTGCAAAGCCTTCAAAGATGCAAAAAAACTGAACCGGATCGCCGGACATTTTTTCAAGCCTATATTCCATTGCTTTGGGATTCATCTTACTGTGAAAGGTTCGGAAAACATTCCAAAAAACGGCGGATTCGTGATACTCGCCAACCATCAGAGTTTTCTTGACATCAACGTTATCTTTGCCGGAATCTACGCATCGGCATTCCTTGCCAAAAGCGACCTCTGGAGAATTCCCCTTTTTGGAAGAGCTTTGGATTTGAACGGTTCCATTCCGATTTACAAAGCGGGCTCCCGCAAAAACGGAGAAGTCGGCTTCCGGATGAAGCAGAATATGAACAAGGGTTTTACCTATACGATATTTCCAGAAGGCCGCCGTTCGGTTACAGGAGAACTTTTGCCGTTCAAAGATGGAGCATTCCACCTTGCCAAAGACTATCATTTTACAATTCTGCCAATAACGATTATAAATGCAGGCAAGGTTCTTCCAAAAACAGAAACAGCCCTGATTCCTGGCAATGTGGAAATAATTGTCCATAAACCGATCACGCCCAAAGACTACGAAACGATTTCTAAAGAAGAATTAAAAGAAAACGTCCGCAAAACCATTTTAAGCGCCCTTGAAGCGGGCAAAGCCAAGGAGGCTTGATATGCAAGGATTACCTTCCAAAGAACAAATTATCGCCATGTTGCGCGACGAACCTATGGTGAGTAGCCAACTCCGCGGAGCAATGGGCATTTCCAAGCGCTCCAAGCTGGCATTCAAACAGCTCCTCGCAGAAATGGTCGGAGAAGGTTCTCTTGTGCGAAACAGCAACAAGCAATACTCCATGGGCTCGGGCGAAGTAAAAGAGACTCTCAAAAATACAGAAGAAAGCGACAACCGCCGCCCCGCTGCAAAAAGCCGCAGAAGCCGTGTTTCTTTCGATGATGACGCCGAACGCATTCATCGCGGAATTCTTCACTTCGCTGGAGAAGATAAGTGGACCGTTACAGAAAACGAGACTGGCAAAACCTACCCGATGGCACACCGCAAGCAAGCCCCCGGTAAAGAAGGAGAGGTCATCGCCTTTACACTTTATCCGCATCCGCGTCTCAAGCATTCCATGCTCGCCAAGGTCGACAATACCGCTATGGAAGGAGACCTCACTTGGAAGGAAGTAAAAGAACAATTCATGAAAGACTCCAACCTTCCTGAAAAGTTCTCCGCTTCTATCATTGACTTTGTAAACAAAGAAAAAGCCCCTGCGGAAAAGGATGCCAAAGGCCGAGAAGATTACCGCAGTACCTACATTCTTTGCATTGACCCAGAAGGCGCTATGGACCACGACGACGCGGTTTCCGTTGAAAAGACGCCCGATGGTGGTTACAAACTCGGTGTACACATTGCCGATGTCAGTGAGTATGTCCCCGAGGGTTCGGAACTTGATGAAGAAGCTCTTGCGAGAAGTTATACGCAATACCTTCCCTGGTGCGCAGTACCGATGCTACCGGATCGCCTTTCAAGTGACCTCTGCTCGCTTCACGAAGGCGTGGATCGTTTTGCATTCACCTGTATGATGGATTTGGACGCACAAGCTAACGTGACTCATTACGAGTTCAAAAAAAGCATCGTCCGCATTACAAGTTCCATTACTTACGGGCAGGCGATGGAACGGATGGCCCAAGGAGACGAACATGTCAAAGACCTTGCCGAAGTGACCCGTCTCCTCAAAGCAAACCGCTCTCAAAACGGTATCTTGGAACTCGGCAGCACCGAATTCGGATGCAAGTTCAATGCAGAAGGCGAGCCCGAAGCAATCGTGCCGAGACCCACCGAAGAATCGGATTCTTGGATCGAAGAATGTATGCTCATCGCCAACCAATGCTGCGCAAAAGAGCTAAAACTCCGCAGTCTCCAAGGCGTGTATCGCATTCACGAAGCTCCCGATACCAAGGACATTATGGAGCTCTATTACCTTTTACCGGATCTCTTCAAGGACAGCCCGGTTTCTCTCCGCGATTTAGGCAAGCCTCGCCGCGGCGATACTAACTTAAACCAGACCATTTTTGAACTCTACCAGCACTTGGTAAAACGCGCCAAAGGCGACGAATCCATTATCAACCGCATCCTCCGCAGTATGCAAAAAGCGCACTACGATAGCAATAGTTTTGGTCACTTCGCGCTCAACTGGCAAGACTACGCGCATTTCACCTCACCTATCCGCCGCTATGCGGACCTATGGTGCCACCGCGAACTCTCCCGCACCACGGAAAAAGAAAAAAAAGCAGAACGTGCACACAATGTAATTGAAGTCTGCGCCGAAATTTCCGCAAACGAAATCAAAAACCAGAAACTCGAACGCATGTCGATAAAGGTTTGCGCAACTTGGCTTTTACTCGCTCACCTCGGAGAAGAATTCGAAGCAACCGTTACGGGTATCCAACAATGGGGTATTTACGTAGCAGTTAAAGAACCAAATGCCGAAGGCCTCGTGCGATTCCGCGATATTGCGGGCCGCGATTATTACATTTTCAACCCTGACAAGGGAATTGTCTACGGCAGAAGCAGCGGCAAGACTTTTGCTCACGGCGATACCGTGCGAGTTCGCCTTCTCCGCGCAAACCCGGTCCGAGGCGAGGCTGACTTTGCAATTCTCGCCAAGCTCAAAGACGCGAAGACAGGAAAAGCGTATGGGGAGAAATCCAGAGAGGAAGCCGCCGAAGAAATGGGACTCGTTTCCCAGCCGACAGAAAATAATGATTTGAGCGCACTCCGCCCGCGTGAACGCAAAGTCGTCCGCGATTCCTACGGCAATTCCCGCCCCAATGGACAGAGGGATGACCGCAGAGGTGGTTTTAGGAGCGAACACCGCGACAGAGGAGAAAACAGGTTTGGCGACCGCAACCGCGGAGATAGACGGAACGACGGGGATGATTCACGCTATGGAAAACGCAGCAGTGAGCGCAAAGGCAGCTTCCGCGGAACTCATAGCGGAGATGATAACCGGGACTTTTCTTCTAGCAATAGAAGCAGCGGACAGCGCAAAGGGTTCCACCATAGCGCAAGTTCCAAGAACTTCGGTAATTCGCGCAGGGACAGCGGGCGCATCAACTCCAAGAAAAAATGATACCGCAGAATAAATCCATACTCCGAAAAGTTCTCTATGCTTCTTACCAAGAAGGCGAAAGCCTTCCAGGTTATATCCGCTATGCGCTGGCTGGCCTTGTGCAAACGGGATTCACCGTAGCATATTTAACGAACCGCCGCGACTTGGATCCCTCTTCGCATGCTTTTCTAGACTCGCATCATATTGAACTTTTCTTCACCGACAATCACGGGTACGATTTCGGAATGTGGCGCCGCTACATTCAGTACACAGCCAAATTTAGACGTGAAGAATGGGAACGATTGGTCCTAGTAAACGATTCCATCGTCTATTACCAAAACCGGTTCAATATGATTTTTGCGAAAGCGGAAGACAGCGAAGCCGAAATTTTTTCTCTTACCGAAAATGATGAATACGCCTATCATCTGCAATCCTTTTTTCTCTACCTGAAGCCAAAGGCCATTTCCGTTTTTTTTAAACACATTCTCAAAGAGCCTGAGGGAGAAGATTTCTACGACACTGTAAAGCGCCTTGAAGTCGGCACAAGCATTGCAATGCAAAACGCCGGGATTAAACTAGAAGCGCTTTACCATACAGACAAAAAAATCCTTTTCTCCTATCCAAAGCTCATTTCTCAAAAAGCGGGCTTTGTAAAAAGAAAGCTTTTGGAATCTCGGTTTACGCGCGACGAAGTTTTTCACTTTTGGAAAAACGGTGAAGCAAAAGCCCTTTCGACAGACTATGCAACACTCATTGAACGCGAAGGCGCGATAGACAAAGATTTCGATAAAAAATGGCTAGCTACAAAAAACGAAGGTTTTTGCCATCTAATGAAAAAGGTAAAAATTCTTTTGTACAGAATTCATTGGGAGCTTTCCAAGGCTAAAGCCCGCGCACAGCATCAACAAAGGCTTGAACGTTAGCAACAGGAGTCAACGGAAGAACTCCGTGGCCGAGATTCATAATATGAGCTCTATTTTTTACTTTATCTAAAATAATCCGAGCGCGCTCTTTCACGACTTCCGGGGAAGCAAAAAGAATGGCGGGATCCAAATTTCCCTGGAACACCGTTTCTGGATGTTTTTCAAAAACAGAAGCCAAATCGGAGCGATGATCGAGCCCAATGACATCAAAGCCCAGAAGAGTAAAATCATCTATAAGATGCTGAGCCCCATTTGCATAATAAATCACAGGAGCATCCGTCTTTTGGCGCACAATAGAAAGCACTTTCTGCGTATACGGGCGTGCCATAAACGCATAATCTTCTTTGGAAAGATTCCCTGCCCAAGAATCCATCACAACCAAGGCCGTAGCACCCCATTCCGCTTGCTTCGCAAGGTATTCTCCCGTAATGTCCGCCACTTTTAAAAGAAAAGCCTCATAAGTAGAAGGATCCTTGTAATACAAAGCTTTTGTCAAGGATAGATCCTTAGAAGTTCCTCCTTCAATTGCATAAGACGCAATCGTGAGCGGTCCTCCGACAAAACCCAAAAGGGCCGTATCCGAAGGAAGAGATTCTTTTACCTTTTTAAGAGCTTCTTTTGTATAAAGCAAATCCTTTTCAAAATTCACTCTAGAAAGCAGCTTTACATCGGAATAACTCCGCATGGGATTTTTTATCACGGGACCTTTGCCAATCGCAAAATCCAAATCAAATCCCATATAAGGCAGCGTTACCAGAATATCGCTAAAAAGTATCGCCGCATCCAATGAGAACCGCCGCACTGGCTGAAGTGTTGCTTCCGCTGCAGCCATCGGATTCGATACAAACGAAAGAAAGTCCTTAAAATGTGCGCGAAGTTCTTGATATTCGGGTAAATAGCGACCAGCTTGGCGCATCATCCATACAGGCTTGACGTCTGTTACCTCGCGAGAAGCCACCCGCACAAAAAGACTATCGCTCATTTCCCTACCACTTCAAACGCCCAACTTCCAAGCGGTTCCCGTTCTGTTTCAAATTCATTCAAATGGCTACCTTTTTTGGGATAGCCAAAAGGAAGTGTTAAAAGAGGCAACCAATTTTCTGAATCGGGAATAGCATCTCTCAAAATTTGCGGATAGGCAAGCGTGCTCATTTGCGGACAAGATCCAAGCTCGCGGGATTCCAAAGCGAGCATTAAATAGGCAGAAAAAATTCCTACATCGAAAATAGCCTTTTCATTGCAAGCCTCTTTGCGGACAGCGACAATAAAAATTTGATTCGCACCAAAAAAGCGGAAATTTTCCTTCGCATGCAAATGACGCTTTTCAAGGTCTTCACGGTCAATTCCCTTCCACGCAAAAATATCCTTGCCCAGTTTCTTTGCCCGGGGAAGATAAGCCTCAAAAGTACCTGAATCTATTTCAAAATCAGCGGGAAGCCCGGTTTCAAATGCACCGCACATTTTGCGTCGGAGTTCCTCAAGCGGTTGCCCCGAAAGATAAGCGACAAGCCACGGCTGCGTATTCTTGCTCGAAGGCGCTCGGCCCGCATCTTTCAACACTTCACGGACGATTTCTATGGATACCACCCGAGGATCATATTCGCGAGCGCTCTTTCTTGCAATTAGAATATCAAACACGTTCCGCATCAACGCACCACCATTCATCTTTTGTTTTTTCGCGGAGGACATCGAATCCGCTTTCAGCAAACCAATCCAAAACGTAATCTTTTTCGGACGTGAGCTGTCCCGTGAGGACCAAATGCCCACCGGGAAGAAGCAACCGTTCCACATCTTCCCTAAGAGGCCAAAATTCCGTGCGGATCATATTGCAGACAATGTGGTCGAAATGGGAACTCGATTTAAACACATCCAAAAAACCGAATACAGCCCGAGCGTGAATGCAGCCATTATTTTTAAAATTCTCGGCGATGCAAGGAAGAGCGAGCATATCAATTTCTGTGCCCACGGCCATTTTAGCACCTAATTTATCTGCAAGCATTGAAAGAATGCCAGTTCCCGTGCCAATATCCAGCACTGTTTTCCCCTTCAGGGAAAGGCCTTCCATCATTCCAGAGATAAGTGATGTCGTCGCATGGTCTCCTGTGCCAAAAGCGCTCTTCGCCTCTAGTACAAGAAGAATTGAACTTTTCTTTTCTGGTGTAAAATCAACCCATGGCGGACGCACCCAAAGCCGTTCACTCACATGCACGGGCGTCGCACGCTCTTTCCACCAGCGGTCCCAATCCTTGGCAGGTTCATCTTCCAAGGTGAATCCATATTGAGGAAACTTTGAAATAATCGCATCACGTGTTTCTTCGGAATCCGTATAAAAGCAAAAATCCGTACGGCCCGGAACAACCGCATCTAATTCCTGCAATGCACCCACACCGGAATCCATCAGGAATACCGTCGCTAAATCATATTCTTCCGTTGGGCAATGCCCTGTCGCCTTGAACCAGACTTCATTTTTTTTCATCGGATTTGTTCCTTTTGAAAGTCTTCTGGATCATCCTTTTCGGACTTGCGATAAAAAGACTCGATCCCGCCAAAACCAATACAATACTTAAAATTTTATTCCACGGGAAAGGTTCCGAAAATATAAAAGCACCCGCCAAAATAGGCACGGCAGCGCCAATGGCCGCACTAAAAGGGATCACGAAGAGGGCCCGCCCTCTCGAAAATGCGATCTGGGTATAAACAAAAGCCGTTAAATAAACGGCGATAAACGCCCAAACACGGAAATCTTCTATCCAAAAAAGAAATTCATCTGCAGATAATTTCATTCCCTTTGCTGTAGCGTCTATTGCAAGACTCTTATACATAGCATCTGAAAGCCCATAACAGATTCCCATTACAAGGGAATCGCAAACTTCAGGTCTTTTCTTGAACAGAACTTTCCACAAAACAGCGAGAAGAATAAGCGAAAAGAAAAAGATCCAAAGAGCAGGAAGATCCTGCGTACCAGGCTTTTCGCTCAGTTCAAAAGATGCCGCCAAAAGCCCACAAAGCACGCAAGCAATGGCCGCGACAACACGGCGGTTGATAGGTTCTTTCAAAAAGAGATGGCCAAAAATTGCCGTAAGCACAGGGTTCAATGCAGAGATTGGTTTGACTAGGCTTAAATTATACAAAGCCATCGCGGCATAATTTCCAACATTGCCAAGCCCGGAAAGGCCGAACCCCGTCCACCAGCGTTTAGAAGTTAAAAAGCTCTTTAAAAAGCGGAACGGATGGTGCACGTCCACCGTTTCGCCAGACTTGGCGACTCCCGATTTAGAAAGAACGTTACCAAAAGCAAAGCAAACGGAAGCACCTAATGTAAGTACAAAAAAGAGCATGTTACTCTCCGATCCGATTCCAAACTTCGGCATACACCCAATAATTGCCGAGAACGCGCTTTACATAATCCCTAGTTTCCCAATAGCTGATCTCTTCCGCGCGCACGTCCCAAGGAAGTCCCTCCGTCGCAGTCTGCCAACGTTTTGCAGGCTTCGGACCCGCATTATAATTACAAAGCACGTACATCGGGTCTCTATTGTATTCATTCAGCAAATCTTTCAAGTAGCGGACGCCCAAGCGGATGTTCATGAATGGATTATACAATTGTGCTGGCGTAAAATCCGCAATGTTTTCCGCTTTTGCCAATTTTTTGCCCGTTGCAGGCATAATCTGCAAAAGCCCGCGAGCACCTGCTCTAGAAGTAATCAAAAAATTGAACGTGGATTCTTGGCGCATCACTCCATAGACAAAGAAGGGGTCGATGCCTTCACCAGACGCAAGCACAACACGGCGGCTATAGGGAATCGGATACAGGAACCGGAGAACATTCCGGGGAGCTTCCCCCAAATGCTTGCGGTCAATGATATTCTGAAAATTCCGCGAGAGGTTGTATCCTTTTATAATTTCTCCATAGCGCAGGAAAAGCGTGCCATATTCATAAAGAAAGTCAAGCCTTTTGGAATTTTTCTTGTTCGCTTCCTCAAAAAGGTCAAACGCTTCCTCAGTAAATCCCCAATCCAGCAAATGCTTTACTTGTTCAAATCGCCCAGCGCTATAAGACGAATCCGGTTTACTCCCCGGTTGAAAAGAGCGGATCCAAACAAGCGTTGCAGAATCCGACAGATCTTGGGGAGCAAGCCAAGGGACTTTAAGAGAATCCATCAATTTGTTTTCCACCAGCTTGACGCGGGAACGATGCGCATAATAACCGACAGGGAAATCGCGGATACAATCTAAATAGGCATCCCTTGCCAAAGAATCCTTTCGCTGCGCTTTATAAATATCGCCTAAAAACATACGACTTGCACTGGAACTCCAGACAAAAGGCAACTTCTTTGCCATTTCAAAAACAATAGCCGCAGAATCAAGATTGTTCATTTTGTAATAGATGAATCCAATGCGAAATTTCGCCCATTCGCTCTTTGAGCTTCCACTGAATCTGGGATCTGTCAAAGAATCGTATGTGGCTATTGCCAGTGGATAATTTTTATTTTGTTCGTATTCTAGCCCACGAACCCAGATATTGTTGGCATTTTCCGGGCTATAGCGAAATTTATCTTGAAAAATAGAATCAATCCGCTTGGCATCATCTGTACGGTTTTCCGCCCGGTACAAACGAATTAAAGATTGAAGCCAGCGCGGCCTGAGTTCAACAGAATCCAGCAAAAAACTGTAAACTTTTATGGCAGATGTATCGTTTTCCATTCCTTTATACGCCCTTGCCCTCCTTTCCCATAATTGGATGCGGGTCTTGAGAGGAAGAGAACTAGGGGAAAGGCGCCAAACAGTAGAATCTTCTGCGGTCTTCAAGACAGGAGGCTTTGTAGTATCTCGCACAGGAGCCTTTGAAGAATCAATAGAAGCAATCGTATCTAACAAAGCCAAACATTCCGCGTGAAGACCTCTCGCACAAATACATTTCGTATAAATTATTTTTTCATCTAAGGTTTCATTCAATGGGACTTTTACGCGCAAAGCCCGCAGAGAAGCAAGCGCAGAATCTCCATAGTCAGAAGGGTTAGAAAGAACATAACGATATGCTTGCATCGCCAATTTATATCTGCCGGCAGATTCTAAAAGTTTTGCCTTTCTAAAGCGGAGCATCGGAACCCGCTCATCATCCCCATATTTTTTAAGAAAGGCTTCGACTGAATCTGCCTGGGCTTTTGGCTTTATCTTCGGATCCGCCAAGGTCAATTCCAAACGAAGCCTGCTGCAACCTTCTTCCCATTCTGGATCCTTGCCAAACCGGCCTTTCCCATCTAGAAGCGTTTTGCGGGCTTTTTTAAATTTTTTTTCGGCAAAAAGAACCCTAGACATCCGGATTAAAATACTCTTATCCAGCGCACTATCCTTTCCCAGAAGCGAATGATATGCCTTATAGGCGCTATCATTGTTGCCTTCATAGTAATAGGCGGCGGCACAGGCAAATCCCTTATGAATTCCATTAGCCAAGGTAATACAATCTTTTTTTGCCCGTTCAAAATGAACGACCTGGTCTTGGAAAGCATACGCAGGGATTTTTTCCAAATCCAGAGAATCATTTATAGACGCAAAAGAAACGGAAACAGATAAGAAAAAAAATAAAATGGGAAAATAGCGGAAAATGGAGGGCATATCTCCATGACCATTACAAAACCGAGCAGCTTCTAGATCATGAAAATTTATCGGAAATGAATTTTTAGACACGCCTTTATACATTATCGTCCAAAGAATCTTTCACATCATGCGAGGTAATGAAGCTTGAAATTCCAAGATCGGTAATCGTCTGCAAATACTTCTGTCTTAAATACCTGTTCACACTCTGCGCATCATCCAACTTGAGAACCGCCTTGGCTGTAGCCTTGGCATCTTCATAATTCACGGAACGGATGATTTTTTTGCATTCCATAATGCTCCAAGGCGTCATAGAAAGTTCATCAACGCCAAGACCGACAAGCACCAAAGTGCTGAGCGGATCGGAACTCATTTCACCGCACACACAAACCGGGATGCCCTCTCGATGCGCCGCTCGTACAACTCTATCGATCATATTCAAAACTGCTGGATGATGCGGTTCAAACATATTGGCAATGAGTTCATTTGTACGATCGACGGCCAATGTGAATTGAATCAAGTCGTTCGTTCCGATGCTGAAGAAGTCAACTTCTTTCGCCAAAGCTTCTACCATCATCACCGCAGCCGGGACTTCTATCATTGCGCCAATTTTAACTTTTGGAAGTTCCTTCCCCTGATCGAGAAGTTCCGTACGGCATTCTTGATAAAGAGCTTTTGCCTCGCGGAGTTCGTTAAGCCCGCTGATCATCGGAAACATAATCCGCAAGTTTCCTTCTACGCTCGCAAGGAGAAGGGCCTTCAACTGATCTTTGAAAAGATCCTTGCGGGAAAGGCATACGCGGATAGAACGCCACCCCATAAACGGATTTGCTTCCTCGGAAGCCGAAACGTCCGAAACGAGCTTGTCCCCGCCGGCATCCAAAGTGCGTATAACAACAGGAAATGGCTTTAGCGTGCGGAGAATGTAACTATAAGCTTCCGCTTGTTCCGCACAAGTCGGCATTCCTTTTCTAAAGAAGAGAAACTCCGAGCGATAAAGCCCGATGCCCGTCGCGCCAAAATCCAAAACATTATCGGCTTCCAGAGGAAGTTCGATATTCGCAAGTAGCGTAATATACTTGCCGTCGCGGGTCATCGGTTCCAGTTGGCGCATCGTGAAAAGTTCCTGTTTCTGTTTGTTGAAAACAGCGAGCTTTTCCTCAAAATGTCGAAGGTCTTCCTCGTTCGGGTTGACGATGACCATTCCACCTGTACCGTCAATCAGAATGGTATCGCCGTTTTCAATCAAAAGCGATACATTGCGGAGCCCGGACACGGCGGGAATCTGCATCGAGCGGGCGAGAATCGAGAAATGACTTGTGCGTCCACCGGAATCTGTCGCAAATCCCAAAATTTCGTCTCTCTTAAGAGAAATAAGCGTTCCCGGAGTTAACTCATGGGCAACAATAATCGAACCGTCTTTATGCGGAACAGAAGAAAGCACTGGCCCCGAATCGCCCAAAGCAGCGAGCAAACGGTTGTAAAGCTCCTTCAGATCCATCGCGCGTTCACGCAATACTTCAGATTTGCTCTTTTCAAATTGTGCAATTAAAGCGGAAAGGCTACTATGTACAGCCCAAGAAGCATTATGCCCTTCTTGTTTGATAGATGCCAAAATCGAATTCAGAAGCGTCGGATCTTTGAGCATCATTAAATGGGCATCAAAAATTCGAGCTTCATTTATACCTAAACGTTGCACGGTTGCCGTTTTCAGATTATTGATATCACGGGTCGTGTTATCCAAAGCCTTCAAGAAAAGCTGTTCTTCTGCGGGTAGACGCTCCGCCGGCAACTTGGCCTCGTCGATCGTCACCGTCCGGTTCGCAATTTTTTGAACAGACCCGACAGCATAACCAGGAGAGGCTGCCACTCCCACGAGAACAGTACGCGTTTTCACTTTTTTAATCGTTGCCGTCTTCATTGAATTTGTTGCGGAAAAGTTCCTCTAATTGGGCAATGACTTCTCTCTCGTCTTCACCCTTGGCCGTAAACGTCACCGTAGCGCCCGGTATAATTGCAAGCATCATCACATTGAGAATACTCTTGGCATTCACCTTGGAGCCGTCATATTCGAGCGTTACCTCGCTCTTCGCTTTGCCCGTAATGTTAACGATCATTCCAGCTGGGCGCGCATGCACACCCATTTTGTTCGTTACGGGAATTTCCTTAGAAATCATAAACTCCACAATCCTCTAGAAGAAATCAACATTGATGTCGAGACCGTCTTGCAAAATAATACGGAAAAGACTATCAGCTGAATTAACCGTCTTCACCAAATCATCGTGAAGAACGCGATCGTTCAAAAGAATTCCCGCCGTATTATCCTTCGACTGCAATTTCTGAGTTATCGACACCAATCTATCTGTTACCGAATCCAATTTTACGACAACACCATGTGCATCGCCCATTAAACCGCGGGCATCGGTAACCAAGCCTCCAATCGGAGCTGCCGCTGTATCCAAAAGAAGGTTCACCTTTACCGTAGCATCGTTCAAATTCTTCAAGCTCTTTTTAAGTTGTGGATCCGTCTCATCCACAAGCATAGAAAGACGATCCTCAAGATTTTCCGCTTTATTCACCATCCCCTTGAACTTCTGGGAGAATTCTGGAGAAGCTATGGTAGAATCCATGACAACTCGGACGGTTTCTATTAAAACCTTAGTCGAATCGAATAATTCACCAGCGAGCCCAAGAGCTTCGGCAATGCCCGCATCAAAATGACCGTTGATCGTATCATTGGGAGCAAAAACTTGTGAAGTATCACCGAGTATGACCCCTATCTGGCGTTCACCCATAATACCAATATTCTGTACACGGACTTCGGAATTTTTCGGAATCTTGACATCCGTGCGAATGCGGACCGTTACAAGAACCCGGTTGCCGCTCAACTTGATGTCTTCCACTTTTCCAAGCTTCACGCCATTGATTTTGACGGGATCATCAAGCGTCAACGTGCTAACTTGGGTAAAGCGCAAATAAAAAGTGTTAAAAGCTTCCCGGGGATCTTTGTCATTCAAGAAGAACAGACCAAATATCAGGATGATTATGGCTAAAAGGACTACAAGTCCTACGGCGAGATATAAGCTTGTATTTTTCTTCATCGCAAGTGAAAATTTAACTTATTGTCAAAAATCAAGAGAGGTCCTTTTCAATTTTAACCGCCAATATGCACTATCGGGCTCTTAGCAGCATCGCCACTTACATGCCTTTCCAACCATTCTAGGAGAAGCTCATCGCGTTCTCGCGGAGAAAGGGCATAAGCGGTACGTCCTTTCTTTTGCATAAAATGATCCAAATAGCACATCAGAACGCCTCCGGCCACAGAAACGTTCATTGATTCCGTAATGCCATATTGCGGAAGCTTGAATTCACAATCTGCCGCAGCAAGAGTATCCGGATGGTTCCCGTGGAACTCGCTTCCCAAATAAAAAGCCATCGGTTTTGAAAGATCCAGATCCAAAACGGAATTATCCGTATTAGTGCTCGCTACAGCAATGCGGTAACCCTTTTCGCGCAAATGCTGCATGCATTCCATGCGCTTTTTATAAAGATAAACGTTCATCCATTTAATGGACCCTTTCAAAATGGATTTGTTCACATGATAGGGATTCACCTCTTCGATTATATGTACATCTTCCAAGCCGAATACTTCCGCTGTGCGAATAACAGCCGAAATATTGTGCGGATCAAAAAGGTCTTCCAACACCATGCAGAAATGCCGTGTGCGGTTCGATGCCACCTTCCAGAGGAGTTCCCGCCGCCTATCCGTAATCTGCGGATAAAAGGATTCTATTTTGGCCTTCATCTCGGGAGAGGAATATGTATAAAGTTCTTCTGACATGTTTTATTCTATGGCTTTGATGTATTGATCTTTTTAAAAATCATCGGGGTTTCCGTCACAAAAATGGGGCGCTTTTTACGGGATTCGTCCAATTTCTTTTGAAGTGCGTCGCCTACGGTCCAATGGAGCTTTCCCTCTGCCACCTGTTCAAACTCCGCAATCTGTTTAGAATAGGGAGGCTTTTTCAACAAGGAACAAGTATCCACAGGGGTATGCTCTCCTGCAGCATAGCGCTTGGAAGATTCCGATATGTTATTGATTATTTCTGACATCTTATCATCGACGACGCTGCGGAAAAAGCCCATCTGCATCAGCGAATTGAGAATGGCATTCGCAGGGAATACGACCGCCACAAATTTATAGCGGACTTTGTTTCCCATAGGGTACATATCCAAAAAAGCAATGGCAATACCCCGCAAATTCCAGCGCAAGATCTGGCAGCGCCCGCTTCCATAAAAGACATCGCGGAATCCTTTGTACATGCCCGCACTATCCTGGAGCACCCAATAAAAATCTCCGTAGAGATGCCCGCCGTTATCGCCGCTAAAAAGCCGCTGATTCTGCGAATTGTAATGAATCTTGTAAGCGGTTCCCTGAAAAGCATTCACAAGCACAGTCGTAAAAGGAAGATGATCGAAGAGATAGCTCATCATATCTCCCGTTACAGGCAAATATCCCTCATTTGTATAGTTTACGCGATAACGCTCGCCCAAATGTCCGAACATTTCAGCTGTCACTGGAGAATTCAAATCCAGCCCGCGATTCCTTAAATCAAGGAACGGAGCGCAAAACTCCGCATCGTATTCAATTCCGGAGATCGGAGCGAGATCTTCCTCCAAACATCCCGGAAGAATCGTAGAAAGGCACGCATTCGCCGCCGCACAAGCATTATGCACCAATTCTTCTCTTGTCTGCGATGCAAATGACAGCGATAGCAAACAAAGTAAAAAAGCAAGGCATCGGGGCATAATGTTTTCTCTAAAAACTACTTCCCGACAACGGAAACAAAATAGATTTTTAGAGGATCTCATAATTACTTTCTAAAGTCCAAGCTGTCTAAAGGAACTAAAGTAAATTTGCCGATACTAGAAAGCTTTGAAGCAGGCCCGACAATGGAAACCGTCATTTTCTGCGGATCAAAATACTTTGAAATCATCGCTTTGATCTGATCCTTTGTCACCGCATTAATTTCATTTACATAGTCAATATAATGGGTATCCTTTTTGCCAAGGAGTTCCCCGTCCGCAAAAATCAGGGTAGTATTTGCAGGAGAATCAAAAAGGCTCGGCAGACTTTCTATTAAAGCTTTTTTTGCCAATGCAAGTTCTTCATCCGTGGGACCTTCTTTAGCAAGTTTGTTAATTTCTTCTTTGATAAGTCCAAGGGCAAGAGACGCGCTTTCTACCTTGGTCTGTAAGGAAATCGTCACCAAGCCCTGATCGTGATAATTATTATCGACAGAACTATGGATGCTATAAGCAAGTCCGTTATCCGAGCGAACGCGAGTCATCAAACGAGACGAGAAACTTCCACCACCGAGAACAAAACTCGCAAGCGCCGTCGGATAATAATCCGGGTCCGGACGCTTTACAAAAGGAGCGCACATCGAAATATTCGCCTGGGAAATATCGCGATCGACTAGGTAAATTCCAGGGCGTTTTTTCAATTTCAACGGTTGCGGAACTGCGCTATTCACTGAATCTGCTGCATTCCACGAAGCAAAATAAGAGCGGAGGACTGCCGTCATCGAATCCTTGTCAAAATCACCAGCAATGGCAAAAACGATGCGATGCGATAAAAAATGGTTCTTTGAAATCTTTAAAAGATCATCGCGCGTTACGTTCTTAAACTCTTCGCCAGTCGCATCCCAAAGCCGCGGATTTGGCTCATAATTTACATACTGGTAAAGCGAGGAAAGAACCGCAGAAGGAGTATCATAGCGATGTTCGTAAGCATTGATAGCAGCCGCTTTCTGGATTTCCAATTCCTTTTCATCAAACGCGGGCAAAAGAAAAACGTCCTTCACTAAAGAAAGCATCTGCGGGAAATTCTTGGACAGGCATTCTACTCCGATAAAACTGCGGAACGTGCCAAGAGACCCCGAAACAGAGGCTCCGATAAATTCAAGAGAATCATCCAACGCTTGCGGGCCAAGCTTTACAGAGCCTCCGCGGCGAAACATCGGAGAGAGAAGTTCATAAGCGGCTTCATTCTTCAAGGAATCTGCAAGACGGCTCTCCCGGAAATACACGCTAAAATGCACGAGTGGCAGCGTCCTGTCTTCAATAATGTATCCCGTAATACTATCGGAAATTTTAACCCGATAATCCGCAGGAAAAGGGGCTACATAGACAAATTCTGGATATTTGATTTCGCGGTAGCTCTGTGGAATCGCAGAAGTTTCTACAGGAGCTTGCTCTTTTTCTATTACAGGCGCAGAAGAACACGCCCCGAACAAAAAAACAAAAAATATCGAAAAAATAAGCCGAATTCGAGTATCCATTACTTCTCCTCCCCCTTAAGCAAAAAACCAATCGTCGCTTTCTTATGGAGGAAAGTCTGCCTTGCCGCATTCTGAACCGCTTCAGGAGAAACTGTATTTAACTTGTCTGGCCAATCCAACAGAATGTGGTAATCGCCGAACATTTCATACCACGCAAGCTGAGTGGCCACATTTTCCATATCGAGGAAACTCTCCACAAGCGCTACATAAGAACGATTCTTCACCTTCTGAAATTCGCGGACGCTTACCGGTTCATTTTTAAGACGGTCGAGTTCTTCCCACACAATTTTTTCCACTTGGGCAGGGTCTGCTCCGGGCTGAAGGGTCACATTCACAGAAAATTCAGAAACATACTTATTCGGACTATTAGATGCACTCACGGAAACCGCGAGCTTTTCCTTTTCAACAAGTCGATTATACAAGCGCCCGGAATGCCCATTGAGAACGCCTTCCGCAATATCCAAAGCATAGAGGACGCTATCGCCGATGGCAGGCGTCTTAATTACGAGATTCATTATATTTGGCGCATCCGGTCGCCAAATGATCAAGCGCTTTTCGCCCGCCTGATCCGGGTCGCGGACAGTAATCGGAGCAAAGGCTTCTCCCGGAGGAATCTTTCCAAAATATTTCTTTATGAGGGTCATTGTCTGGAGAGTGTCCAAGTCCCCGGCGAGCACGAGAATTGCATTCCGCGGTTTATAATACTTGCGGTAATGCTCTTCGGCCTCTTCACGCGTCAAATTCATAATGTCCGAAGGCCAGCCGATCGTCGGCACGCGATAAGGAAACGCTTCATAGATCATCGAATTCAGTGTTTCGTAATACCTTCCCGTTGGGCGATCATCATAACGCATACGGCGCTCTTCGCGCACCACATCGCGTTCCGAATAAAATTCGCGCAAAACCGCATTCTGCATACGGTCTGATTCAAGCCACAAAAAAAGCTCTACGCGATTCTTCGGAAGCGTCACGATATAAGCAGTCATCAAATCCGTCGTAAACGCATTGAGTCCCGTTCCACCGGCTTCCTGGTATGCGCTCCAAAGCTCATCCTTCACAAAAAACTTGCGCTGTTCATTCACAATAGAATCATAACCTGCCCGTAGTTTCTTCGCCATCACCGAGTCCTCTTTGAGAAGAGCTCCGCGAATCAGCGCTTGAAGAGAATCTTCCTTCGCCATAAAAGCAGCATCTTTCACACTATCCGTTACACCGACTTTATTCGAACCTTTAAAAAGTTCATGTTCCAAAATATGCGCAAGACCGGACTTCCCCGGGACCTCATTCACGGAACCCGTCACATAAAATAACCTGCAACTCACTGTTGGAGCTTGCTTATTCGGATAAAGCAGGACGGTCAATCCATTCGGAAGGACCTCCTTATGCACCGGGAACTGCAACGCAAAAAGCACCACAGGAAATAAAAGTATCAGCAAAAAACGAAATTGCATTACACCCTTCGATTAAATAAACAAGGCCGAATTCAACTTGGAACGAAATTCCCAAGTCAACGGGTCTTTGGCACCCAAGACGCCAAATAAAGTAATCATCGCCTTCCGGGCCGCGCCATCCTTGTAAGCCGGAGCGGACATCGCCAAATTAAAGAATTCTTGGAGAGCTTTCCCATATTCCTTTTCGCTAGCAGCGATGCAAGCCTCATGGAAAGCCATGTCCTCTGGGGAAACAGCATCCGTTTTGGACGCTTCCACAAAGAATTCCATTAATTCCAGAAGAGACTTCGCCTGAGCGTGTTCAGAAGAAAGTTCAGGAATCTGCAAAAGGAGGGCTTTCGCTCTATCAGAATCTCCCAAATTCAGTTCGCACTTGGCAAGGAGCAGTTTGGAATGATCATCATCTGGCTTCTGCTTAAGAACAGCTTCTAAAGCAGCCTTCGCTTCACCAAAATGCCCGTTCGCAATAGCATCCTCCAAACCGCGTTTGGCGCGCTCCTCTTCGGACACAAAAAATTTCTCAAGGCGCTTTTTGAGCTCTGCTTCGGGAAGCTTTCCCTGAATGACATCCGCCATCTCTCCCTTGAGGAGCACTCGGACATCCGGTAAGCTCCGGATTTGGAAAGACTGGATAAAGGCCTCATTTTCCGGCTTATCCAAGCTCACTTTACCAAGCGTGAAATCCAACTCAGAAGAAAGCTTGGAAAGAAGTGCGTCATATTCCGCGCATTCCGGCATTTGAGCCGAAGAAAAGGAAAGGACGACCGCTTTTGTCTCAGAAGCCGCCATCACCTCGGATTCGAAATTCTCTACTGAAATATCTACAACTTGTGCCATATCGCAAAAAATAGAATTTTTAGCATTCCATTGACTTCCAAGTGGATTTCATAGATGCGGATTTGTTATTTTTTTCCTCAATATGAACCAAACCTGCCCGTTCTGCAAATCGGAAATAAAAAAAGTAGACCTTTCCCATTTGGATCTCCGAATTTGTCCACATTGTCTTGCTGCTTTCTTTCCAAGCGACAAAACGATGTCATTCCGTCGAGAAGTGTTCGACAAAACACGGGAACTTTGGCTCAAAGCCCTTGAAACAAGAAAAGAAGACTGGGTCTCTCCTCCAGCAGATTTAAAATGCATCGATCACGGAGAAGCTCTCAAAACAGGCAATCTCCCAGATTATGGGATTCCAGCACATATCACGGCTTGCTGTGGAATGTTCCACTTGCACGCGGAGCTACTTGCCCAAATTCTGCGGCGCACGCTCAAAAACCCGACGGACAATCTCCTCGTATCCACAAGATCTAAGCACCATTTTGCCTTTATCGTCTTTCTTGATAGACTTTTGAATAAGATTCTCGGACAAAAGCCCGCTGTAGAAGATCCTTTAGAACTTATCCAATTCAATCTAAAGTTTAAAGATATCCTCACCAAACCGGAGGCTTGATGTCTCACCGCGGAACAATCCTTGCAATCATAGCTGTCGTTATCCTCGCCATATACATCGCTGTTCCCAAACATCAGTTCGTTAAATCCGTATTTCCTCTCCGCCCTTCAGAAAGGGCGAGCGTTTATAACGACAGCTCGGATGGCGGCTCTTCAATAGTCCGGATGGGCCTTGTCGATTCGTCGCTAGACTTTGAATGCACGCTCGGAAATGACACGACAAAACCCGCTTGGTGCGGACTCATCTGGGAAATGGACGCCGAAAAGAAAGGCTCCTACGAAAATTGGACTTTAGTGGATTCTCTTATTTTAGATATTGAATCCGCCGAAAAAACAGGGATCGTTTTCAAGGTATGGACCTACGACCCGGACGTCACTGATGAAGCAAAATTGAACACATTCCGACAGCTCATCAAAGAAGTCCCTCTCAACAAAGGTAACAACCACATCGCCTTGGCAATGGAAGACCTCTACGTTCCGGACTTCTGGTATGAACAAACGGGAACAAGCAAAAATTTAACCCAGCGTCATCAAGAACATGTCGCCCGAGTAGAAATCACCCCGGGCTGGGACGCAAAACATGGGGCGCATTTAGCACTCAAAATTAAAAAAATTGAAGCCAGAGGCATCGGCAACATAGAGCTCGCCATTTTCCTCGGAGCCTATCTCATTCTTGCCATCATTGCCATCGGATTTTTAAGAAAAAGATGAAAAAAAACATTATCCGCTTAGCATTGGTATATCTAATCAGCCTCATTGCGGTAGGAACATTCTGGTTTTTCTTCCATAGAACGGAGCTTCAAATTTTTCCATTAGAAGAAAAAACACAAACGAGCGTCTATTCCGATATAAAGGAAGGCGGCTCCTCCACAGCAAGAATTTTACGACAAGATTCCATTCTCAATTTTGAAGTGGAACTTCATTCCGGCACAGAGCATCCGTTCGCCGGGGTTTTGCTCCCGTTATCCAAGCAAAAAGAAACCTTTACCAAGGCAAAAAATTTCTCGGGTTTCGATTCCGTCGCCATCCTATTCCGGAGTCCGACACCAAAAATTTCACTCATTCTGTTTGCCAGAGATCCGAAAGCCGCTCAAATTGGTGACATTTTCTCATTAAGGCCTCAGACCCTTTCTATTGAAGCCTCGCCAGCTTACAAAGAAACAAGAATCGCCCTTTCCGAGCTCGAAACACCCCTACTTTGGTTCGATAAGCATAAAATTCAGGAAGATAGGGATTTATATTTAGATGAGATAAGCTTCATCGGAATCGAAAGCGCCAAGGGAACGCTTCTCGGAATACCAGCAGAAATAGAGATCAAGGGCATCCGTTTTTTCGGCAAAAACCGCGCTGTTGATTTCGGAAGCCTTTTAGCGCTGCTTATCTTTACAGGAGCTTTTGTTTTGGGATTAAGGAGATTCTATGATCAAAACGCGCACTAATGTAAGACAAGTCCTCCACTACATCACTATCTTCATTGCCTGTTCCATCGTTTTTCTACTCGCCTATTACCTCCGGGGAGTCCTTGCTCCTTTTTGTGCAGCCCTTCTCATCGCATATATCGTAGATCCGCTAGTCACAAAAATCGAACATAAAATCAAACATCTGCTCGAAGGGAAGAAGCTCCGTAAAATACCACCAAGGCTTCCCAGACTCTTCGCCACGATAATTGTCCTTATCATCATGATTACTGCAATTACAGCGGCCTGCTTCATTTTCATTCCTCAGATCGTTTCCGAATTCAGCCGTTTTGGAGAACTCACCAAAAAATTTATGGCTGAATCCGTATGGGTTCAAAAAATCCTAACAACGCTCCCACCCGATATGGTCAAAGACTTCAAGACGTTCGCCTTTGGGAAAGAATTTTTTGAATCTATGCAAACTTCGGATTTCTGGGAAACCGCGCAATCCATCCTCTCTAAAATTCTTCCAGGAGCAATGGGAGTCCTATCCGGAACCGCGACCGTCATCCTCACACTCGTAAGCATCGTCTTTATCATTATGTATACGACATTCCTCATGTTGGATATGCCGAAAATTTCCACAAGGATCAGGGCCCTTTTCCCTTTGGGAGAAACAGAAAAACCGGATCTTTTGAAGAAAGTAGACATCATGATGAAGACTTATTTCCGGGCACAAACGCTTGTCGCCTTTATCGTCGGATGCCTCTATGCACTAGCATTCTACGTTATAGACTTTCCCGTTGGAATCGTACTCGGGCTTTTCATCGGAGTTTTGAACCTCATTCCCTATCTCCAAGTAGCGAGTATGCCCATCGCCTTCCTTCTCGGAATCATCTATTCCTTCGATACGGGAATCCCTTTCTGGGAAGTAATCATCATCATAGCATCCATCTATCTTGCCATCCAGATCATCGAAGATATGCTCATCATTCCCAAAATCGTCGGCACGGAAATGAACCTTCCGCCCGTCCTGATACTTCTCTCTATCTCTGTGTGGGGCAAGCTTTTAGGCATTCTCGGGCTGGTATGCGCAATACCCTTTACCTGCATCGTTATCGCTGTCTGTCAAGAGTATGTGGAAGAGCATAAAATATTTCCTAGGAAAATCGGGATCGGAACGGATAAAGACAAATGAAACCCCTAGGGAACAAAGGGAAAGAATGAATTTTTTTCAAAAAGCTCTTGTTTTACGGCAAAAAAAAGGTATAATATCAACAGCGAATTCACAAATCATTAAGGAGAAACAATGAACAAGCAAGATCTCGTCGCAGCTATCCTCGCTAACAAGGAAGCCGGAATCGAAACCAAAGTCGGCGCTGAAAAGGCAATCAATGCCGTTCTCGATGGCATTACTGCTGGCCTCAAGAAGGACGGAAACGTTCAATTGATCGGCTTCGGCACATTCGTCGTCAAGGATCGTGCAGCTCGCAAGGGCCGCAATCCGGCTACTGGCGAAGAAATCAAGATCAAGGCTTCCAAGGTTGTTTCCTTCAAGGCTGGTGCAGCTCTCAAGGAAACCGCAAAGAAGTCCAAGTCTGCGAAGAAGTAATCTTTCTTTAAAGATAAAATAAAGGATCGCTTACGCGATCCTTTATTTTTATAAAACTCTTTCTATAAAAAAGGCCCCGGCTATGCAGGGACTTTTAATATTACTTTAGGTCAGGAAGTCGGCGCCTGCCGACTTCAAGATCCGCCCGATATGCGGTTAGGGAACAACGCTTGAGCATAAGAAAGGGGAAAAGAGGATGTCTCTCAAATAGCATGATCAATTAGATTGTTCTATCGAGTACTATAGTCGATCCTTAAAAATACCACGAGCCCAATAAACATCTAGAAAACAGCTACAGACCAGAAGCATCCCCGGTCCATTCTTTCGGACAGGATAAATTGGGAACAGATCAAAGACGGCATCCGTCCTTTCTATAGCTCGATCATGGGACGTCCCTGCAACCGATCCGCCTGATGGCCGGGCTTCTGAGTTTGAAGCATCTGCGCAACCTTCCTGACAAGCGGGCCGTGGAACGAGAATCTCTGCGGAGAACGATCCTTCAAGGCGGGAAACCCATGCGAAGCCTCCGAACTGGTGCATTTCAGGAACAGGATCGGAGAAAAGGGACTGGAAGTCATTCTGAAGGAAAGCGTCCTTGTCAACGACGATCACAATGACGAAGCGGGGAAGCCCCATTTCATTGATTCCTCCGTGCAGGAAAAGAACACAACGTTCCCGACCAACGCGTCAGGAACCATCCAAAGCCAAGGCAAAAGCCCTGAGGGCGGATAAAAAAACTGAAGACGATCACGACGAGGCTTGTCCGTGAACTGGAACGCAACTTGCGAGCCAAAGACTTTGCCAATGAATGCAGAGAAAATATTAATTTGTATAAAACAGTTCTGAATCAAGAGAAAGGTCGTGATTCCAAAGACTCCGAAGAAAGGCAATTTCTATCACCAGCGGAAAAAGAAACACGGATCGTTCTGCAAGCGGGCGGGAATAGAACCGACCATCGGTCATCTGAAATCGGACCATGGGCTCGACCGTGATTTTTACAGGGGCGCTTTCGGCGATGTGGTCAACATTCTGCTCGCTTCGGCGGCGGTCAACTTCAGAAGGAGCCATGAGGGCTTTTCTGTCCATTCTCAGTTTCTTGAAATTGTTCATCCAAGATATTCTTTTTGGAGTAAAACGCGGGCACATTTTTGCTTAGATAAAACAATCTTGACTTTCTAAGGGACGAATATATTTTGGGTTCATTATTTCCTTTTTTCATCAAAAAGCCAAACAAAGGCCCTAAAAACAACCAGCAAAAAAATCCGCCTAGAAAAAATGTATTTTAAAGCTATATGAAATTCAAGTTACTCTCCATTACAGCAATTTTAATTCTGTCCGTGTCCACCCTATTTCTCTCTTCTTGCAAGAGCAGTTCTACATCTTCCAACACCAAAGACGAATGTACAGAAGATCCGGGTTCCCTAAATTGTACGACGGATAACGGGACCACACCTTCTGAAGAATGACGATGGAATTAGAAAAAGAACGGCGCCTTCACGAAATTTTTGGTTCGCACTTTGAAGGAGCCCCTGCAGAAGCTTTGGAAAAACGCCTGCTTTGCCAACAGCTGATACGCAAAATTAATCTATCTTCTCCCGAAGAAATCGAACTCCGGAGAGGATCGTTTGCAGCCTTATTCGGTAAATGGGACAAAAGCGTCCACATTGAACCTCCGTTTTATTGCGATTTCGGGAGCAACATATCCATTGGCGAAAATTCCTATTTGAACTTTAACTGCACAATTCTCGATACGGAAAAAGTGGCCATCGGCAAAAATTGCTGGATAGCCCCAAACGTCCAAATCTATGCCGCGACCCACCCCGTAGAAGCCAAAAGACGGCGCAAGGAATGCATCGCAATGCCAATTAATATCGGAAACGATGTCTGGCTCGGCGGAGGTGTTATCGTCTGTCCGGGCGTTACCATCGGCGATAGAGCAGTCATTGGAGCGGGCAGCATAGTCACAAAAAATATTCCGGCGGATTCCGTCGCTTTCGGCAACCCCTGCAAAGTGCACAGAACCCTTCAAGACAATGACGCAGAATAAATCACCATCCCGACCATTTTCTATATTTATCCGCAATTAGCCTGATCCTTAGACAGGGGGTGTGATTCCCCCATTGGAAAACTTATGAAAAAGAAAATCCTATTCCAAGATACCTCCTTCCGCGACGGTTTCCAATCCATTTTTGGAGCCCGCGTATTCATGAAAGATTTTATGCCCGCTGTCGAAGCTGCGGCTGCCGCTGGCATCACGCACTTTGAAGCAGGTGGAGGAGCCCGCTTCCAGGCTCTTTACCAGAACTGCGGTGAAGACGCTTTTGATATGATGGACACCTTCCGGAAAACCGTCGGTCCAAAAGCCCGCCTCCAGACTCTCGCCCGCGGCATTAACGTTGTCGCACTTGCGCCTCAACCTTATGATATGATTAAGCTTCACGCCGATATGTTCAAGAAGCACGGCATGACCCGCATCCGCAACTTTGATGCGTTGAACGATGTGAACAACCTCATCTATTCCGGTAAATGCATCACGGATGCCGGCCTTGAACATGAAGTCGTCGTCACGATGATGGAGCTTCCGCTCGGCTGCTCCGGTGCGCATGATCCAGAATTCTATGAAAAAGTTTTGAGGAACATTCTCGATGCCGGCGTTCCATTCGCTTCTGTCTGCTTCAAGGACGCATCCGGTACCGCCAATCCTAAGAAGGTTTATGAAACCTTCAAGCGCGCCCGCAAGCTTCTCGGTGACAAGGCAGAACTCCGGATCCATTCACACGAAACTTGTGGCAACGGACTTTATCAGTACATCTCCGCTATTGAAGGCGGCGCAAATGGCATCGACCTCGCCCGTAAACCCCTTTCCGGCGGAACGTCCCAACCGGATCTCTTTGCTATGTATCACGCGCTCAAGGGTACTGATTACGCACTCGCCTTAGGCGAAGACGGAATCGTCGATGACAATGCCATCCCAAAGATTATGGAAGCGAACAACATTGCTGTAGAAGGTCTCAAGGACTACAACTTCCCGCCTGAAGCCCTACAGACTACTACAGATGTCATCTTCTCCCCGATGCCGGGCGGCGCTCTGACGGCCAATACTCTCATGATGCGTGAAACCAAAACGTTCCACCTCTACCCTGAGGTAATCAAGAATATGAGTGAATGCGTTCGCCGGGGCGGTTTTGCCTCCTCCGTAACGCCTGTTTCTCAGTTCTACTTCCAACAAGCCTATGTGAACACGGTGAACAAGAGCAAGGGACTCGACACTTGGCACAAGATGACCGAAGGCTACGGCAAGATGCTCCTTGGCTATCAAGGCAAAACTCCTTGCGAACCAGATCCGGCTCTTGTGAAAATTGCTTCCGAGCAGCTCGGTCTCAAACCATTCCACGAAGCCCATCCTGGCATCAAGTGCGCTGCCGAAATTATCGAACCGGGTATTCCGCAGGCCAAGAAGCTACTGCAAGACAACAATCTCCCAGTGAATGACGAAAACATCTTCATTGTGGGCTGCCTACAGACCAAGGGTGGAAACAAGGGTATCGACTTCCTCAAAGGCAACCGTCATATCGGCGTTCCTAAAAAGGATCCAAACGCTCCTGTTGCTGCTGCAAAACCGGCTACAGCCGCTACAGTCAACACAGCAGGAATGAAACCCCAGGGAACCAATACATACCGCGTTGGCCTCAATGGGCAAAGTTGGGACGTTCAAGTTACAACTCTTAAGTAACTTTTAAGAATATCAGATAACAAAAGAACCCGCCTACGGCGGGCTCTTTTGTTTGTATTAAGCTTTTGTAATAAATTAAAGGGACACCTCTAAAAACTGCTTTGGTTAAGTGAACCGCATGCAAATCAAGCGCAGGAAAGACAAGCTTTCTTGCCTTTATTGCCGAAATGCCGCTCTGGACGATGAAATCGCCCAAATTGAGAGTCATGCTCAAGCTTGCTTGAGCATGACCGAAATGCAGGCAATGACGCAAAGCGCCAATAATGGTGGTATTGATGCCTTCGGCATCCGCTTTTCTGCGCCTCAGGTCATGATAGCGAACGAGCTCGCTACCTGCGATGTGTTTTACCCGCAAGTTGTTGCGGTGTCACGTGTTCCATCCTCACCCCTGCGGGGCAGGCCTAGAGTCCGGCTCTTCGAATCCTGACGTGCCCTAAAGCTAATCCTTTAGCGTTTGCATAAGGGCAAAAAACTTTTCCGCTTTTCCTGTATTAAAATAAGCATACCAAGCTTCTAACGACTCTCTCTTAAAAACATCTAATTTTTCAATAATCTGTTTTGCCCAAAGAAGTGAACCTGTGCAACTAGCTGTAATTAAATTACCATCAGAGACTGAAGGCACATCTACATAAAATTGATCACCTTGATATACTGTTGAAAAGGCTTGAATAAATCCAACGCCATTGCTTGTATGAGGTCGTTTATCAAGTAATCCAGCATTTGCCAAAGCAACTGTTGCTCCACAAATTGCACATACGGTGGCGCCAATAGAAATGAATTTTTGAGCTTTTTCTATAATAGCTTTGTTCTCTAAATTTTCCCATGTATTTGCACCGGGTAAAATAAGAACATTCTCTTTGCTCTCTACAATTTCATCAATTGTGGAGCCGGGTACAATTTTCATTCCACCCATTGTTGTAATTGCTTCTTTTGAAATGCTAACTGTTTTTACCGAAATAGGCGCTGCATCCTTTTTGAAGAATCGCTTTGAGTTAAGTTCTGAAGTTATGTAGCCCAGCTCCCAATCGGCTAATGTATTTAAAAGATAAACATAGACAAATCGCATTTCAGTTCTCCATTTCTTTGCAATATAGTTATTATTAAATTGTAATCTATAAGCTTAGAAGCACCTATTTAATGCTTTTATTAAGAATAAGTAAAATTTTTGCCTTTTGTTATTGACAAAAAGTCAATGAAATATTTTTTACCTTAAAAAAAACCACCTGTAACTTGAAATATTTTTTAACAAAAAAGGGTGCTATATGATTTTAAAATCAATGGGAAAATTTGGCATAATCGCTACACTTGGCTTTGCGACCTCCGCATTAGCCGATAATCCAATTTCAAGCTACCATTATTTGGCAGATCCAGCGGCGACTTCAACCGATGAGGAGTTCTTTATTATCACAGACTCCGACGACCCGGCCGGAAGCGATGGCTATACAATTAAATCTTTATACGGCTTTAGCAGTAGAGATATGAAAAACTGGACTGACTACGGCATTATTGTCGATTCAAAGCGCGAAGTCAGCTACATTAGCGATATTTGGGCATCGGGCATTGCCATTAACCCTAAAGACGGCAAATTTTACATCGTTTATCCAAATGGTGGCGGCGGTGGCATTGGTATGGTGAGCGCAGCAAATTTTGCCGGTCCTTGAGCGATCCCGTAGGTAAAAATTTGATTGGTGGTTGGGGTGCAAATGCGGGTGCTCACGACTGCGATGGCATCGGCTGGTGTTTTGACCCTGCAATCTTCTTTGATGACGATGGTTCGGGCTATTTCACATTTGGTGGAGGAAGTAGCACTTCACGCCCTGCTGCCGAAGGAAACAACAACATTTTTGATATGGTCAAGTTTAACTCCGATATGAAGGGCTATGATTGGGGAACAAAAGTGGAGTTAAAGATTGGTGGCCCAAAAGCGATGGAAGCTTCTTACATTCACAAAAATGGAAGCACTTATTATTTATCATATAGCACAACAGACTTGAGAATTGCCTACGGGACATCTAATAAGGTAACAGGTCCATATACCTATCAAGGTATTTTTATGGACAATCCTAACATCAATGGAAAGAACATTAACGCTAATAACAACAATCACCACGGCATTGCACAATTCAAAGGCAAGTGGTACGTTGTTTATCACGATCGTCGCTTAGTGCAAGCAGCCGAACATCCAGCATCTCTTGGCGTTGCAGACCCAGCTCCTGCATATCATAGAAGCGTAAGCATTGATGAGTTTACTTATAATGGCACTGCGATGAATAAGTTGACTTATACTGACGAAGGTCCAAAGCAAATTGAAAACTTTGACCCTTATCGCACTTATCCTGCAATCACAAGTAGCAAGCAGCGCAACATTCGCAGCCGTACCGATTGGGAAAGCGGAAAAGCAGTGAAGCATGTTTTAACACCGCTTTCTACAAAAGAATCTTGGATTCGCGTTTCGGGTGTTGACTTTGGCGGCGGAGCTACAAATTTCCTCGTAACTGCAGCAAGCGTTGCAAGTGGAAACAAAATTGAAATTCGCACAGGAAGCCCTTCTGGAACTTTAGCAGGTTCTTGCGAACTTAAACAAACTTCTGGATGGAAAACTTATGAAGCGAATGAATGTGCCGTCGATGGCTTAAAAGGCGTAGTAGATCAGTTGTTCCTAGTCTTTAAGGGCTCAAAGGATTCGACAATGGGTATTCTTGAATGGGAATTCTCTGGAGCTCCTAGCGAACCACAAACTCCATATAGCGGGACTGCAATAAAGCTCCCTGCAGTAATTCAAGCAGAAGAATTTGACAAAGGTGGAGCTCGCAAGGGTTACAGCGATGCGGATAGCGAAAATCAAGGTGATGCCAATTTCCGCACTGATGAAGGCGTTGATATTGTTCTTGGAGGAACTGGAAAAGCTATTGGATATACTTCTGTCGGTGAATGGCTAGAATATACGGTTAATGTTTCTAAAGCGGGTGACTACCCAATTAAAGCTTCTGCATCTACGGGCTCTGAATCTACAAGTTTCTGTCTTTTGTTAGATGGCAAAACTCTTATGGGTGATACAATTAAGGTTTCAAAAACAGGTGAAGATTGGAGCGTTTACCAAAAATTTGACGGAGGAAATGTATATCTTGACACAGGATTGCATGAAATTCGTTTACTAATTACTGGCGATAACGTAAACGTGGATTGGTTCTCTTTAGGAGATGTCCCAGATTCAATTACAGCGATAAATTCAAGTCTAAAATACAATGCAATTAGTAGTCTTGATTACAAAGTATTCAACTTGAACGGCAAAATGGTTGGATCTGTATCGCTAAAAGATATGAACGCATCTCAAGCTTTGAAAAAAGCTGGCTTTAAAAGTGGTGTTTATATGCTTAGAAATGCAAGCAATAAAAAGTCTTTTATGATTTCTACTGAAAAATAGAACCCTAAAGAGAACACGCAGATAAAAGTCACGAAATAAATTTCGTGACTTTTTCGTTTTCGTAAGCTAAAATTGAATATTTTATTCTTAACTTCCAGTTTTTTAATACTAAAAACAGCATACGAGCAAACCTTCTTTGTCTGCGTCCTATTGTTCAATGGCTTGCGAGTCCATTTCTTCCGCCTTCCAAATTACGATGTAGAAACTCAAGGCAACTGGATCTTTTGGACAGCATAGAATGGAATAGAGGGTATATTTTGTAAAAGCGTATGCATCCAGAACTGCTCTCCGCTATGATCCGTTGAACCGTTCTATGAGCCGTTCTGCGTCGGCCAACCCGGCTGCGTATACAAAATATTGATCCCGTTACCCATACACCAGTCCTGAAAGACATGCGAAATGAATTCAGGGCCATTGTCACAGCGGATGTTCACAGGCTTACCTTTTTCCTATATGATTTCCTCCAGAAGACGGACGACGCGTTCCGCAGGCATAGACGGGGCTATCTTCTGCGCCACGGCAACGCGGTCACTGTCGTCTACGACGTTCAGCACGCGGAACTTGCGGTTGCTCTGCAATACATCCGTGACGAAGTCCACCGACCAAGTGATGCTTTCGTGTTCTGGAATGGTCAGGGGGTTCTTCACGCGGGCAGGATGACGCCTGCGGAGGAAGAGCCTTTTGTTGAACTTCAAGCCTTTGTACACGCGGTAGACACGCTTGTGATTCCATCCGAGCCCTTCGTTTCTCAAAAGATGGTATATCTTCCAGAATCCGTCGCTGTCGAATCTCGCCTTTGAGCGGATCGCGGCTTCAATTTCCGAATCCTCCTTCGTCGGTTCGTAATAGAAGAACGACTTGTGGATTTCCATCAGTGAGCACGCCCGGGTGATGCTGATTTTCCTTTCCTCGGCGATTTCGCGCGCAATTTCCTTGCGCGCCCCAGGCTCTAGAGTTTTATAGAAACTCGGATTCGACTCGGCCATGTCGACACGAACAACCTGCATTCTCGAGACACGTAACTATCTCGATCGGCTTTAAGCCTAGGAAAGCCAACGACTTCTAGACTTTTCCACTTCAAAAATAATCGTTATGTGTTATGGCTATGCATAACGATAGCAGA
>JALNVO010000003.1 GCA_023231365.1 Fibrobacteraceae bacterium
CAGATCAAACAATTAGAAAATTGTATATATTTTTCCTAAGACTTGACAGTATGAAAAATTTTTATGGATACTTTGTATTTTTTTTTGCTTTAATGCTGTAGGGAGATCTTACCGATGAAAAAGACTTTGCTTATCGGAGTGTTGCTTCTTGTAGGTCTGTATGGTTGTAACCCTTGGTTTGAGGGTACGGATGACGATGATGACGATGATGAAGACGATAACGGTTCGTATGTGACTTCAATAAAACCGGCCCTTTTGGAATATTCGACGGAGCTTTCGTTCTATTTCAAATGCTTTGTCTCTTTTACTACGCGCAAAAAAGAATGCCAATTGTTCTATCGGCCTGATTTTCCAACTTACAGCCTATCATATTCATGGTTGCCTTTGCAAGTAAAGAATTTTGAGGATTCCTCTTGGAGGAGTATTCTCTACTATGCGACGGGTGATTCTGGCGCAAATGATAAAAGTGATTATGGACAATATGAGTTCTTGAGCGACAATAAATTGGTCTTGCATTTTTACAACACTGGCAAAAAATTTGTGAAAAGGGATACAACGATCCAGTGCAATCATGGGCTTTCGGCGGATTCCTTGGGTGTAGTCCACTTCGTAATCCGGGATTATAAGAAGAGTGAGATGGAGGTGTCAGTTGATGTTTCCCGATATATGGATGCATTGCCAGAAGTAACGGATTCGGGTGCTGTGTTTACGAAGGATAGCTTATGTGACTATGTCGTATATGATTCTCTTTGCACTTGGAAGTACACGATTTTTCAAACCTAAATTTTCCTTCTCAATTTCTAGAAAGGACGGAGACGATTCAGAATTGTCCTTCTAAATACGTTTTGGCAAGGCTGAAAAATTTTGCGACGATGAATTTTAATGAAAAAAATATGCTTGCTGTTGATACTTGGGATTTTGTTCTTTTGAAATTGGATTTGGATTCGGAGGTCGGTGTCTATGAGATGGAAGAATGAACTTTATTACTTTGTTTTGATTGCTGTTGCTATTGCGTTTTCTAGCTGCTCGCATTCTGGTGAAGTAGTTTCCATATCCTCACTATCTTCTTCGTCTTCCGCAGAAACGATTCACTACGTAAAGAATGAGGTCGTTTTAAATAGCGACCAACATTATCCCTCTAGTAAGGGATTCTATTCTATGTCGTGCTTTTGGTATTGGTGGGCTGAATGTACAATTAACAAAAGCGATGCGACGACTCATTGCATCTTAAAATTGGGTTATCCTTTTTTCCCTTATGATACTGATTTTCCTTATGATTCCTTGTCTATTTTACCTGTGCAAGTGAAAGCGAATTCGGATACGGTGTGGAATAGCAGTATCTCTTATCTTGGCCCATTTTATGACACCTCTTATTTTTCAAAATCACCAATATACGATTTTGGGGATAGCTCTGTTGTCGTGCATGGATATTATTCTGCGGGGGCGTGGGTTGATAAGGATACGACTTTATCTCCTATCAATTTAATTTTGAAGCCGGATTCTGCAAATATTTTTTCCTTAAAAATGCGGGACGGTGTCGGAAATTCGGATTCTTTACGCGTTGATTTGGGGGCATTCTTGGCTCCTTTAATTCTAATTTCGGGTGATTCTATTTCGTTTCAAATTACCCGCCTCTTTTCGGCAAGTTATACAACGTTACAGCCGGATTGTTCTTTTTCTCAATCGGAAGTCCAAAAAAATGCTTTTCAGGATTCTTCGGTTGTTCTAAATATTGACATTGATTTTAATGCAGTAAAGCATTGCTCCGATTCATCTCGAGTGAAGGTTGCGACGATTGTCGCCGATACAGATGATTTTACTGCATATCAATTTATAGAATTGAGCGCAATTCAAATTTATATGGAATAAAAAACTATGAGGATATTATGAATAAATTAAATTTTACTGCGCTAGAATATCTGCTTTTTTCCTTTTTATCCGTTTTTTGTTTTTATGGGTGTCAGGGCGATATTCCCTATTATCCGACGAAAATATATACAGAATCCATCACAGGCGAAGCGACTATTGATTCGTCGAGTAACGGTATTGATTGGTCGTGGCATGTGGAGTGTACTCTGAATTTGTCAACAAATGGGAGAAAATGCTTTTTATACCCTTATCCAGAATTATTGACTAGTACAAGCGGATATAATTCAATAACTTATTATTACTATGATTCGTTGAGTGTTCTGCCCATACAGGTAAAAACATCTGAGGATTCGACTTGGAAAAGTATTGTTTCCTATTTACCGCTATCCCGCGATACACTTTCTTTATTCCGCTCTGCCGTTTACAGATTCAATAAGGCTGAAGCTCCTAATAAAATTATCGTCAGAGGGTATTATTCCGGGGGAAAGTGGATATCTAAGGATACCGTATTGAATGAAGCTGAGCTTGCTATTTCTGCAGATTCCTTAAACCGCTTCAGTTTTCAGATGCGCGATGGTAGGGGCAATAAAGCCTCGTTCTTCTTGGATTTTAGCCTCTATTTGGATTCCGTTCTATCGGTGGACAGCAATAAGATTTCGCTCCATAATGTGGTTTTGAACGCGGATTATAAAATTTTGCAACCCAGTTGTGCCATGGCTGATTTTCAGTTTGGCTCCTTGTCAAAAGAGAGCGATGATCGCCCGGATTATTCTATCGGCTATTCGTTGGATTTAAATAGTTCCGCAATTAAGAATTGCTACGATGCGGATTTTTCTGGATTGACAATAATTGCCAATGTCTTTGCGAACGATTTTGCAGTTACATCGGTTTCTGGAAATGTAGGCAGAGTCCATTGGGGAGGATATGCTGAGCTTCGGGCTAAGTTGGATATATCTTCAAAAACTTCTCCGAGAACTTGTGGTGAGTGGGGCGGTTATCTTTTTTGCCCAGAAAAAACGTATGAAACAATTTCTGTGGGAAATTTGTGCTGGATGGCGGAAAATGTGGCTTATACGGATAGCACCGCTTTGACCGGCTTAAAGGGAAATGTCCTGTGTTATCAAGATTCCAGTTATTATTGTAAGAAATATGGCCCGCTTTATACTTGGAGCGCAGCCTTGGCTGTTTGCCCTGAGGGCTGGCATCTTCCATCGGAAGCAGACTGGAATGAACTCGCTGATGCATTTAATGGCACTGCCTTAAAATCTTCTTCCGGGTGGTATTTGGATAGCAATGGCGCCAATACATCGGGTTTTGATGCTCTCCCAGGCGGTTATTGTTGTTATGAAGGGCATTATGACGATTTATTCAAATACGCCTATTTCTGGAGCTCCGCGGAGAACGACTCTACGACTGCGTATTTTCGTCATCTGTATTATGGAGACCCCGATATTCATACAAAGACGAATAGCAAGACGCTTGCATTCTCTGTGCGTTGCGTAAAAGATTAGCTATTGCGCGGAATATTTTTCTTTTCTATCCGCGCCGCTAGAAACAGTCCTATTTCAAACAGTGCGTATGTCGGGACGGCGAGCGCTATTTGGCTTGTTACGTCGGGTGGTGTGAGAAGCGCGGCAAGTACGAGAATTGCGATGAGAACGTAAGGGCGCTTTTTTTTGAGTGTTTCCGTTGAAATGAGCCCGACTTTTACAGCGATGAGCACAATAATCGGAGTTTGGAACATTGTGCCAAATGCCAAGGATAGCCAGCCCGCGAGATTCAAAAAGTTTGCAAGCCCTATCGTCGGCTGTATCTGCATATTGCCGAAGCTCCCCGAGAAAGCCATCATGAGAGGCAGAATGAACCACACACAAAATAATACGCCCGCAAAAAAGAGAAGCGATGCGAGGATGATTGAAAAGCCTAGAACTTTTTGTTCATTCGGGTAAAGTCCGGGTAAAAGAAAACGCCAAATTTGCCAAGCGTTCCAAGGGTAAGCAATGACGAGTGAGAAGATGAAGGCTAGCTTGAGTTCTGTCCAGAACACTTCCATTGGTGTAAAATAATGTAAGTTGGAAAGTGCGGGCGGGAGAGTATGCTCCACAAGAAATTCGATGATATAGGGCGTTAGAAAGTAGGCGATCGGGAATGCGATGAGCGTTGCAAAGAAACACCGCAAAAGGGCCTTTCGCAAGGCTTCCAAATGTTCAACTAACGTGGAATCCATTTACAGTTCAGAGCTTTTTGGCTTCGTCCTTAGGTGCTTCCGTTTTTTGTGCGGTTGCCACTTTTTCTGCATCTTTCAAGAGCTCTTGGCCCTCTTTTTCTACTTCATTCTTTGCTTTTTTGAATTCGCTTGCCGCGCGACCGAGGGATTTGGCGAGTTCCGGGATCCGCTTTGCTCCGAAGACAAGGAGCACGACTAGTACGATGAGAAGAATCTCTGTGAATCCAATGGACATAAATTATCTCCTTTTTTCAATTTTTAACAATTCATGCTACTGACTTGAATCTTTCTAGTCAAATGCAATATACTTAAAACCTATAATTTTCGGAACCTTCAAAAGATCTGTTCTGCTTTCGATGGGGCGCGAAAAGGCCTTTTCTGAAGTTTTGATGTTGGCAATTCTTCCGCGGAGGCCTTGTTTTTTTCAGGAGCTTCTTTTTTATGGCTTTGTGTCGCTGTATTCGGTTTTTGCAACAGTCTCTCTCAAGGCGGTCAATACAGTATGGATGCCCTTGCATCGTTGTATGCATCTCGGTCATACTCAAGCGTCCCAGGCATCGCTTGGCTTCGCTCAATTTTTCTTTCGCAAAGCATTTTAGGGATGCTCTATGAATTAGTCGTCTTTTTTTCCATTTCTAACAATTTTACTTTTCTTGAAATTCCGGCTGCATAGCCCGTCATATTTCCGTTTGCTCCCACGACGCGGTGACAGGGGATGATGATGGCGATTGGATTGTGCTTGACTGCACCGCCGACTGCTTGTGCAGACATTTTTTGAATGTCCATTTCATTTGCTAATTTATTTGCTATGTGACCGTAAGAAATTGTTTTTCCGTAGGAGATCTTAGAGAGAATCTTCCAGACTTTTAAACGGAATTTTGTCCCTGCTAAATGGACTGCCGGAATTTTTCCCGGATTTTCACCTTTGAAATAGCGGTCAAGCCAAGCCTTCGTTTCTTCAAATATCGGGAGATTTTTTGCCTCGCTATTTTTTGCAAGCGAATCCGCAAAATATTTCTGCTCATTGAACCAAAGTCCGGTAAGGGCGATACCGTCGCTTTCCATTGTGGTTTTCCCTAGTGGGGAGTTGTATTCCGTGGTGTAGTGCAAACACTTTAGTTGCAACGGACTCAAATCACTGTATTCTGATGTTTTAATCGGTATCTTTGACATTGCAAAATGGGAATGATCGCGGTTTTTATTTCTGCTTGCTCAGCAATTGAAGGATGAATATCAGGAATACGGCTATTCCATCGGCGGCGAGCGGGTAAATACCGTAAGCGAGCCGTTCTATAGATTGCGGTGAAAATGTATAATAGCGCACATAGCAAATAAGCCCTATTACTGTGGCGCAAGTGATGATCAAGTAAGAAATAATTGCAGCGGCAGTTGTAAAACATTTGTATCCGTAAAGTGCGTTTACTGCGGAAACTTCGGTCGCGAGCCAGATAATGATGATGAATAGTTCGGATGTAAGGGGGCGGGCAAAAACGTGTGTGGTTGTGAACAAAAGAATGATGTAGAGGAAAATGGATGCTAAGATAATTATGGATTCCGGGCTTCCGCGTTCTGTGGGCATTGAAAATGAACCTGTAGCGAGAAATCCGATGGATGACATTCCGCAGAATAGGGCAAGCATAATAAATAGCGCGCCTGAGTCAGGCGTGTAAAAGGATGAGTTCCACCAAAGAATGTAAAAGATCGAGGTGAAGGACATCAGGGCGTTCCCGATGAGAATTTCTTTTTCAGGTGTGGAAAACTTTTGGAAGTATTGCATATAAAATTAAAATAGATTTATTGTCCTCTGGAATGCGTTTTCCCGAAACGAACTCATCGCAAAGTTGCCTGTTTGTATTCAATTTGGATACTGTTCGCTTTCTCGAAGGCCTTTTCAGAGATCCCTATTATTTTTTTGTTGCTATTTTTGTGCGAAATTGCAGTTGACCTGCGTTGTTTTTCCGCTCATCAAAAAATTCCATCGCTTGAATGAGGGTTGCCCAGTGGGCGTAGCCGAAGTTTCTCGGAGATAACGAGATAGAGCGGTTGATGAGTTGTGAAACGGAAGATCCCAAAGCCCAGCCGTCATCGTCCTTTTCTTCTTCGATGGCGCTTTGGATCGCTTTCATTAACTTGGCGTTCCGGCGAAGTTTTGTTTTATCCCATTTGTCAATTTGATTGGCTTCTGGTTCTTTTTCCGTCGGCTTTTTAAATTGATCAATGTAGATAAATGAATTGCAGGCGTCAATAAAAGATTGTGGAGTTTTGGTTTCTCCAAATCCGATGACGCTTTTCCCTTTGGATCTCAGTTTCATGGTAAGTGGAGTAAAGTCTGAGTCGCTGCTTACGATTGCAAATACATCAATATCTTCATTATAAAGAAGATCCATTACATCGATTGTCATTGCTAGATCCGTGGCGTTTTTTCCTTTTGTATAAGGAAATTGCTGGATCGGCAAAATTGCGAATGGGTGTAGCACTTCCTCCCAGGCGTTGTTTCCTTTCCAATTCCCGTATGCCCGGCGGATGTTGGTAATGCCGTTTTTGGAAAGTTCTTCCATAATTCCGTAAATGGAATCCGCTTTTGCGTTGTCGCAATCAATGACGAGTGCTATGATTTTTTCAGTTGTCATAAATTTAATATAGCCTTTTTTGGGAAATAAAGATTCAAAGGGACTTCTTTATCCATCTTGCAGAACTTCCTTTTCAAGGAAACGAGAAGATGATTTTCTTTTTTCTACATTCCTTTTATCCTTTTGCAAGGAGGTGTTATGATCCGTTTTGCTTTCCGCTCTGCAAAAGTTTCCGATGCGGCGGAAATTCTTTCGATTTATGCGCCATACGTGTTGAATACGGCGATTTCGTTTGAATGTGGTGCGCCTTCGCTTAAAGACTTCCGTATGCGCATTGCAAATACGCTGAAAAAATTTCCATACTTAGTGGCTATATACGAGGGGAAAATTGTGGGTTATGCTTATGCCTCTGCGTTCCATCCGCGGAAGGCCTATGAGCATTGCGTTGAACTTTCCATTTATATCAAGCCTGAATTTCACAGGATAGGACTGGGGAATGCTCTGTATCAGAGATTGGAAATCCTTCTTAAAAATCAAGGAATTTTTAATTTATATGCGTGCATTGCAAAAACGCCGCGTAAGTATGATCCGCACTTGACAAATGCGAGCATATCCTTTCACAAGAAGAAGGGGTTTAGGCTTGTCGGCACATTCAAGCAATGCGGCTGCAAGTTCGGCTTGTGGTATGATATGGTGTGGATGGAGAAGATCATCATTCAAAAAGGCTTTCGAGATAACTCAAAGCTCCGTTCGCGACAGGCATAAGATAGGCGCGTTCCTGTGTTTCGGAAATAGTTACCAAAAGTTGCTTTCCTAAGCGAGCATTTTCCGCTTTGTCAAAGCTAAAATTAGGCGGAAATACTACTTTGTTTATACGTTCCCAGTAATCCCTGGATTTTTGAGAATAGACAGGTGCGATGCCGAACCAGATTTCAGCATCGGGCAATTGTTCGAGCCAGAGTTCGAGCATTCCTATAGAGAAAAACGGCTGCGTGTATAATCCGTCGCTACCAGCTTCGCACTTCGCGAGTGCATAGTCGAGTTCTTTGCGGAACGAGCTGCGGTAGGGATCAAGTCCTGTGTAGATTTTGAGAGTGGGAAATTCCCTTTTTACAGCCTTGATTGCTTCAATGGTGGTAAGGCCTGATGGTGTAAAATTCGGATCTTCTTTGGGAGGGTCGCCACCGATGAGGAGCACTTGCTTTAATCCAGCTTCTACGAGAGCTTGGATCTTTTGAAGCAAGTCTTTCTCAGTGCGGTCGATTATCCGGAAATGAGGCGTTACTGGGAGCGAGTTTTTGAGCAGAGCAAGTGACGGCTCAAACGATTTGACGGGGAGCTTGCGAATTTCGGGTATATTTATAGATGTGACGAACGGATAATTCGAGAGGGATTCCTTGGCTTCGGTGACAACGCCGTCAACGGATCTTGGGACTAGTTCGAGTGCTATTTCATGGGGCTTTCTAAAACTCATGATTGAAATATAAATTATGTATTTGAAAAAATCAATGCATAAATGCAAATTTTTGCATAAATGTTTTAGTGCTTATTATGGCTTTTTAGGGTTTCCAAGTCCTTGGCGCGGATCATTTCATCGAAAAATGCGGCGGAAAAGGGTGACTTGAAATTCCGTCGATATACTGGAGGGAAAGGCGATGAGACGTTTGTGAGTGAATTTGTGAGAAATTTTCTAGTGGCTGAATATCAAAAAAATAAAACCGCCTAGAGGTACGGACGGTTTTATTTTTGCAAAATGAATCTTGGGCTTAGCGAGTTTTGACAATTGTCCAGGCTTCGTCGTAGAAGCGGGCGGCTTCGCCAGGATCGCTTAAGAATACGAGACGGCTCATTGTGGCGGAATCCGGGTAGATGACCGGGTTCTTGGCCATTTTCGGGTCAAGAAGCGGGTAGCTTGCTTTGTTCGGGCTGCCGAAAGCGACGAAATCGGAAAGTTTTGCTCCATTTTTTGCATCGAGGATGAAGTTCATGAATGCATATGCGCCTTCCTTGTTGGGCGCCTTGGAGCTGAGCGTCATCACGTCAACCCAAATGAAAGAGCCTTCGCGCGGAATGGCGTATTGGAGTGTAGAGTCTGCGTCAATTGCGATTTGCGCTTCGCCGTTGAACACGATGGCGGCTTGGTCCATCTTGGAAATCATCTTGTCTTTTCCGGCGACGCTGCCGTCAAAGCCGATGAATTTTGGATACTTCTTTACCTTGAGAAGAAGGTCTGCTGCGCGGCTGATGTCGTCTTTGTTCTTGGTATTGGGATCAAGGCCTAAGCTCTGGAGTGCCATAGAAAGCATAGAGCGGCTTTCATCGAGAAGCGAAAAGTTGCCATTGACCTTTGTAGAATCAAAAAGTATTGCATAGCTTACGCTGTCCGGAGAAATGCTTGTATTCCGGTAAACGATGCCACTTGTGCCCCAGAGATATGGAACCGTGTATTCGTCTTTAGGATCGAATGCTGGGGCCAAGAATTTTGGGTCGAGATTCTTGCGGTTTGGTATCTTTGAGGTATCAATTTGTTGAATGAGTCCTAAGTGGATCATCTGTTCGATGACGACGTCGCTTGCAATAATCACGTCATACATTCCGGTTCCGCTTGCTTGGAGCTTGCCGATCATTTCTTCTTGGGCTTCGTAGAGCTCGATTTGAACGGGGTAGCCGAATTTCTGCTCAAATTCTTTGAGCATACCGGGTTCGATGTAGTCGCTGTAGATGAGTACAGAGACTGGCTTTTTAGCTTGTTTTTCTTCGTTGCACCCTGTGAGAAGAGGGATAGCAGCGAAAGAAAGGGCGAGTGCCGTAGAGAGCAATCGGTTCATTTTTTCTTTCCTCTTTGATGGTTTTGGTTATAAAGTAACACAACTAGCATTACGCCTAAAGTAAGTGCGATAACTAAAGTTGAAAGGGCGTGGATCTCCGGCGATATGCCTCGTTTGAGCGATCCATAAATGTAGAGAGGAAGCGTTTGCGACGTAGGACCACTTACAAAGAAACTGATAATGAAATCGTCAAGAGAAAGCGTGAAGGCGAGGAGTGCTCCGGCGATGATGCCCGTAGAAAGTTGCGGCAGGATTACGCGGAACCAAGCCCCTGTGGTTGTCGTATAGAGATCGCGGGCGGCTTCAATCTGATCGGGGCGAATGGACGAAAGTCTACTCAGTACGATAAGAACCACAAAGCTGATTTGGAATACAACGTGGGAAATGATCAAGTTCAGCATTCCCGGTTCAAAACAAGGGAGGAACGTGCGGAAGAGTCCGAATACGGTAACGAGAGCAATGGCCATCAAAATGTCGGGAGTGACGACCGGGATGTTGATGGAAAAGTCGAAAAAAGTGTTGAGTTTCTTGCCCCACGGGGTGCGGTGAATGCCGATGGCAAGCAGTGTACCAAAAATTGTTGCAATGATTGTACTTGCTATGGCGAGAATTAGGGAATTTACTGCGGCGTGTTGCACCTGTTCATTGCTAAAGAGCTTGGTGTACCAGCCTAGCGTGAAGCCTCCCCAGGTTTGTCCATGTCGGTTGGCGTTCACGCTAAAGACAGCGATGAATACGAGCGGAATATACAGGAGCGCAAGTCCGATGTAGGAAAGGGCGAGCGTTGCCGGGGAGGACTTTCTAGACATAGTTCCGCCCTCCGCCAACTTTCTGGAATACGGCGAGACTTAGCACGCTTGCGAGAATGAGAATCACTCCGAGCATAGCACCAAAAGGCCAGTCGCTTGCCGACCCGAATTGCTGTTGGATTAGATTGCCGATGAGCATATACTTGGAACCTCCGAGGAGGTCACTTACCACATACATTCCAAGGCTCGGTACAAGGGTTAAAATAATGGAGGCCACAATGCCCGATTTCATTTGAGAAAGGACCCCGTGACAGAAAGATCGCAGCGGCGATGCATACAAATCTCTCGTGGCTTCTACGATGTTCCAATCCAAGCGCTCGACGCTTGTGTACAAAGGAAGGACAGCGAAGGGAAGCATAGAGCTCACCATACCTATATAAACGGCGAATTGTCCCGGATAAAGCGAATCCGTTTCTCCGATGAGGCCTATTGCCCTTGCAATCCATGTGGGGGGCATTTGGGCACCGAGAACGAGCATCCAGGCGTAAGTGCGGATGACTAAATTAGTGCAACTTGGGACCATTACCAGTGCAAGGAGAAGAGCCCGCGTACTTTTTTTGTGAGCTGCAATCCAGAATGACATCGGAAATGCGATGAGAAGGCAAATCAGAGTTGTTACTGTTGCAAGTATTAAGCTCCGGGCGACAATAACTGCATTGTCGGGAGCCCAGCCGAAGGAACTGAAGCCGATGAGCCGCTTCAGGTTGTCGACTGAAGGAGTCCAATTGATCGTTCCATAAGCGCCGCGCTGCATAAAGGCGAGAACAATGAGCCCGACAATCGGGAGAAGTAGAAAAATGAATAAAGTAAGCATCCCGGGAGCGCTCAAAAGCGTCCCTTCCCACTTCATGCGGCAGCGCGTGGTGAGCTTCCCTTCGAAGACCTCGTATTTTGGAGGCTTAGTCACAGAGCACCTGCAGGTATTCGGGAGCGAATTCGAGGAAAATATCCGAGCCTACTTCGTAAAGTTCGTCTGGATCTGTCATCACATTTACGACTGTACCGTTTAAGTTCATCAGGAATTCCCAGTAATCGCCGCGAAAAATGCGTTCTTGGATATGTGCCGGGAAAACGTTCGGCTTTTCAATTTTTTGATCGTGTACAAAGATATCTTCCATACGCACGGCGACGCCGCCCGCTTCCCATTGAGGAATCCGGTTTACTTCGAGCGTTCCGAACATGGCCTCGACAGATTTGTTGTCAATGCGTTTGCATTCTAAAATATTTGCTTCGCCGATGAACGTTGCTACAAAGCGGCTTACCGGATGCTCATAAACTTCTTCGGGCGTTCCAGACTGTTCAATTCGTCCATGGTTCATTACCAGAATGCGGTCCGAGACGGCAATCGCTTCATCTTGGTCGTGCGTCACGAGGATGAATGTGATGGACGTTTTCCGTTGAAGTACTTTGAGTTCGCGCTGCAAGCTCTTGCGGAGATTTGCATCGAGTGCGGATAGCGGTTCATCGAGGAGGAGAATACCCGGTTCGTTCACAAGAGCACGGGCAAGCGCCACGCGTTGTTTTTGTCCGCCGGATAGCGTTTCGGGAAACTCCTCTGCCAAATCCGTAATTTGGGAAAGTTTCATCATCTCTTTCACGCGCATATCGATTTCGTCTTCGTTCACTTTTCGGCTGCGGAGTCCGAAGGCCACGTTTTCGTAGACGTTCAAATGAGGAAAGAGCGCATAGCTCTGGAATACCGTATTGATAGGGCGCTTGTTCGGAGAGCGGTTTGAAATCACTTCGCTTCCTAAAAGAACTTCGCCGGAGTCCGCTTTTTCAAAACCGCCAATGATGCGGAGCAGCGTTGTTTTGCCGCAGCCTGAAGGACCGAGCAATGTGACAAATTCGCCGTTGCAGACATCGAGGTCGATGCCGCGAAGGACATCTTTCTTGCCAAAGCTTTTGCAAATGCTTCGGATGTGAAGATCCGCATCAGAAAGCGGTGATTGTTCCATGAAGAACTCCGAGAAACCGAGGATTGAAATTTTTCGGTTTTCAAAAATAGAAAGCTAGGAAGAAAATGAAGAAACTAAAAGAGGAAAAGAAAGGAAAAATACGGTTGTTCTATGGCTGTGATATGGGTGGGTATTCTGGGAGAAATTCAATTTTTGTGTAAGATTTCTTGTCTTTGGCAAGTGCTAAGTAAATGTCTGTTTCTCCCAGCGGGAGCATGATATATTTGGGCTTAAGCACGTGGAGGTATTTGCCGAGTTGCACTTGGAGCGCCTGGGGTGAGTTCACTCCTTTTCGTTTGCATTCGACAAGTAACCAGGGCTCGGAGGCGCTTTTCTTTTCTCGAAAATTGTGTACAATAATGTCAACTCGGTTTGGATTGCCGACTTGTATTTTTGATAGTGGAAACTCCGTTTCAATCAAATGCTTTGGAACCTTGATAGTTCCTATCAACCAAAGGATAGTGCGCTGCCTTACGGCTTCTTCTGGAGTCGCAGGAATCGCCTTTTGGCGGATAGGATCAAAATATTGCATACAAATTATAAAAAGAACTTACTGATTAGAAGAAGCACAATACCTGAGTAGATGCCGCCGAGAATATCGTCTGCCATTACGCCCCATGCTTTGGGGAGCTTTTCGAGCTGATGAATTCCGAGCGGTTTCAGAATGTCAAAAAAGCGGAAGAAGATAAATCCGAGCGGGAGCATCCAAAGATGGGAAAGGAGTGTTTCAGGAGCGACGAACGCAAAAGCGGTCCATTGTCCTGCCGCTTCGTCGATGACGATCCAACCCGGGTCATCCAGTTCTGTATCGCGGAGAGCCTTGTTTACAAAGGGGATTGCCGCAAAAAAGACAAATAAGGCAAGCCAAGCGAAACAGAAGCGGAAACTCACTGTGAGAAGCGGCCATGCGAGTAACATAGCGAGCAGGCTTCCGAATGTGCCGGGGGCTTTTGGCGCCATTCCAGAACCGAAGAACGTGACTACGAAAAGCGTGAATTTATCTGTTCTTTTAAATGCGGCGTTCATGAAGCATCAGCCTTTGCGCGCAGGAAATTCGGTGAAGGGTGGAACCTTGAATTCCTCTTTGAGATCATCCCAACGGATGAGGCGGTTTTTCCAGATGTATTTGCGGTAAAGACGGCGGGCAACGCGGCTTGTAATTTCGTAGGGGATCGTGTGGTGCTCTTCCGCCACGCTTTCCATTGAAATTCTAGGATCGGCCATCCCATTTACCACGTCCACCGTTTCGCCTATTTGCACATCGGGAATGCGGCTCACGTCAACCATTGTCGCATCCATACAGACGCGGCCGAGAATGGGACAGAGCTCGCCGCGGATGAGGACAAATCCCTTGTTATATTCGCCGCGGAGATATCCGTCGCCGTAGCCGATGGCGATAGCCGCAATTTTTGTCGGTTGCTGTGCCACCCAGTATTGCCCATAAGAAACAGCTTCGCCTGCGGGCACTTCGTGAATGGTGCGGATAGTCGATTTAATCGTCATCACGGGCTTGAGTTCCGGATATTTGAATTCTTCTGGCGGGTTTGCACCCATCGGATTGTATCCGTAGAGGACAAGACCCGGGCGCACCATATCGAAATGACTTTCCGGATGGCGGAGCGTCCCTGCGGAACTCGAGCAGTGGCAGATCGCGGGGCGGATTCCTTCGTTTGTAAGGAGTTCGACCAAGTTTGAAAAACGGTCTATCTGACGACGGGTATTTTCATTGGAAGCCTTGTCGAGCATATCGGCCGTGGCGAGGTGCGTGTACATACCTTCCATCTTCAGATGCTTGAGGGTAACTATCTTGCGGATAGTGTCGAAGTCGTCGAAGCGGATACCGTAGCGGTGCATTCCCGTGTCGATACCCAAGTGCGCTTTGCAGGAAAGTCCGGATTCTTCCAGGTATTTGTCAAAAGAAATTGCTGTGCGCAAGTCGGAAATAGTGGCTGTCAATGAAAATTCGGTGAAGTACGGAAAATCGGCGGGAATGCAGGGCCCGAGGACCAAAATGTCAAGGTCGATACCATATTGGCGGAGCAGCATTCCTTCGGTCATGTGGGCAACGCCTAAAAAGTTTGCACCGCTGTTCTTCGCAGCATAAGCGCAAGCGAGCGATCCGTGGCCGTAGCTATCGGCTTTTACGGGCAAAAGGATCTTGGTTTTTTTCGGGATGGTCTTGCGGATAAATTGAATGTTGTTGGAGAGTGCGTCCAGATTGATTTCGATCCAGTTCGGGCGTGTAATGTTATTCAAATCGGGAGGAAGTTTAGATAAAGTCATAGTGCCTAGAAATATAGATTATTGATTAGAATATAAAGGCTAAGAAATAGGATCGGGAAGCTAGGGAATGGAACAATAGGAATGGGAGGAAATAGCTGCTTTTTTGGTGCACTCGGACCACACCGCGTGCGGGCTAATTTTTTAAAACGTCTAGCGCTAACTTTCTAGATTCCCATCTTATTAGGCGATAGGTCAAAGACGATCGACTGTATGACTCAATATGGAATCAGTCGGTATCTGCTTCCTATTTCCTAGATTTTCCTTCTAATTCCTGAAATTCAAAGTTATATTTTCCTTGGTCTTACAAAAGAGGAATAAAAATGGATTCTCGGATTATAAAACTTGCCGACATGCTGATCAATGATGCGCTTTCGCTTCAGAAGGGTGAAAATATCCTGATTGAAACGACGGACACTCCGGCGGATATTTCGGTCGCTCTCGTCCGCGCAGCAGCCCGCGTGGGAGCAAAAGCTTTTGTAACGAATACATCCAGTGCAGTCAAGCGTGCCGTGCTTCTCACTTCGAGCGATGAACAGCTGAAGATCGCGGCGGAACACGACCTTGACTTTATGAAGAAAATGCAGGCGTACATTGCCGTCCGCGGGGCTAATAATTTTGTAGAACTTTCTGATGTGCCCGATTCCCGTATGCTCGCTTACCGCACGATCACTGAGGCTGTATTGAATTACCGCATCGATAAGACGCGTTGGTGTGTTCTTCGCTGGCCGAATGCTTCTATGGCCCAAGGTGCGGGGATGAGTACGGAAGCTTTTGAAAACTTCTATTATGAAGCTTGTCTCGCTGATTACCCGGCGATGCGCCTTGCGGCTCAAGGACTTATCGACCTGATGAATAAGTCGGACAAGGTCCATTTGAAGGCCCAAGGAACGGATCTCACTTTTAGCATCAAGGGAATTCCGGCGGTTCCGTGTTGCGGGGAAATGAATATTCCCGATGGTGAAGTTTATACCGCGCCTGTCAAGAATAGCGTGAACGGAGTGATTTCCTATAATGCCCCGACACTTTATGATGGAAAGCGCTTTGAGAATGTGCGCCTCGTTTTCAAGGATGGCAAGATTGTAGAAGCGACCTCTTCGAATACGAAGGCGATGAATGCCATTTTTGACACGGATCCGGGCGCGCGCTACGTAGGGGAATTTTCCTTCGGGTTTAATCCTTTTGTCCATCATCCGATGTGTGATATTCTTTTTGACGAAAAAATATCGGGCAGTATCCATTTTACGCCGGGGAAATGCTATGAGAATGCTTACAACGGCAATGTTTCCGCTGTGCATTGGGACTTAGTTCTCATTATGACTCCAGAATATGGCGGCGGTGAAGTCTATTTGGATGATGTTTTGGTCCGCAAGGACGGGCTGTTCGTTCTCCCGGCATTGCTAGCTCTCAATCCCGACCGTCTTGGAGCTAAAGCGTGAATTTCTTTGGATTGAAAATTGTTTTTTACAAAATGGAAATGGCTTTTGAGTGTTTTTCGGGGAAGACGCCCCCTTTTGTGCTTTCAACCCATTTCAAAAAAAATCGACATAAATGTTATGCTTAAAAGGTGATAAAGAACAATAAAGTCGTATTTTGAGATGAACTTTCTCAAATTTCGCTTTTTTTGCACTAATTATTTTTGGCACAACTTTTGCTAGTGACCCGATACAAAACCACAAGGAGTACATAGTGAGTATTCAAGAAGATTATGGAAGCTTAGTGTTCGGTGCGAAGACTATGGGTAAATATCTTTCGCATAAGACCTACCAGAGCCTCCTTGCAACAATGAAGAATGGTACGGCCCTTGATCCGTCTATCGCGGATGAAGTCGCTGTCGGTATGAAAAACTGGGCACTTGACTATGGTGCGACTCATTTCACTCATTGGTTCCAGCCCCTCACAGGAACAACTGCTGAAAAGCATGATTCTTTTTTCAACCCGAGTTCTGAAGGCGGCGTTGTCGCTTCCTTTTCCGGCAAGGAACTCACACAAGGGGAACCTGATGCGTCAAGTTTCCCGTCCGGTGGTCTTCGCGCTACTTTCGAAGCCCGTGGCTATACTGCTTGGGATCCGACTAGTCCCGCTTTCATTAAAAAGAACAGCGATGGCGTTTCCGTCCTCTGCATTCCTACCGTTTTCTGTGGTTATCACGGCGAAGCCCTTGATAGAAAGGCTCCGCTACTCCGTTCGCAAGCGGCTCTTGTAAAACAGCTTCATCGCGTAGCCAAGCTTTTCGGCGTTGAAGACACAGAACGTCCCTATGCGACTCTCGGCCCAGAGCAGGAATATTTTCTTGTGGATGCCGAAGTTTATCGCAAGCGTCCTGACCTTGTACAGACTGGCCGTACTCTCTTTGGTGTCCGTCCGGCTCGTCATCAGCAGCTTGAAGATCATTACTTTGGAAAAATTAAGAATCGCGTTCTCTCTTTTATGGCTGAAGTGGATCGCGAACTCTGGAAATTAGGTATTCCGGCTAAGACTCGTCATAATGAAGTCAGTCCGGCTCAATTTGAGCTCGCGCCGGTGTTCGAAGAACAGAATCTTTCTTCTGATCATAATATGCTCACGATGGAAATTCTCCAGAACGTCGCGGAACGCTATGGAATGGTTTGCCTCACTCACGAAAAACCGTTCGACGGCGTGAATGGCTCCGGTAAGCACAACAACTGGTCTGTCACCGGTCCGGATGGCAAGAACTGGCTCACTCCGGGTAAGACTCCGCACGAAAATGCGAAGTTCCTGATGGTGCTCGTTTCCATTATCAAAGGAGTCGATACCTTTGCTCCGCTTCTTCGCGCAAGCGTTGCTTCTGCGGGTAATGATCATCGCCTTGGTGCGAATGAAGCTCCGCCGGCAATTATCTCCATTTTCCTCGGCGATCAGCTTACTGATATTATCCAGCAATTGGAGAAGGGGAGACCAGAGTCCTCCAAAGCGGGTGGTGTGCTTGAAATCGGCGTGTCTTCTCTTCCGAAACTTCCGAAGGATGCTACGGATAGAAACCGCACGAGCCCCTTTGCCTTTACTGGCAATAAATTTGAATTCCGAGCGGTCGGAAGTGATCAGAGCTGCGCTACCGCGAATACGGCTTTGAACGCTATCGTTGCTTGGGCTTTGGATGAAGTGATGAATGAAATCGAAGCTCTTACCTCTAAGGGTACTGATTTTAATTCCGCTCTTCAATCCGTCCTCCAGAAAGAAATCAAGGAACACAAACGCGTCCTCTTCGACGGAAACGGTTATAGTGATGAATGGAAGGCTGAAGCCAAGCGCCGTGGACTTCCGAATCTCACCAATACACTAGAAGCCATTGAAGCTTATCGCGACCCGAAGGTCATCAAGCTTTATAAGGATGCGGGTATTTTGAGCGAAATCGAACTTGAAAGCCGCTATGTAATTGAAAAGGAAAAGTATGAAGCCGTTGTCGCTCTCGAAGCGAATTGCGCGCTTACGATGGCTAAGACGATGTTCCTCCCCGAGGGCATTTCTTACTCGGCTGAACTCGCCGATTCCTGCTCTTCCCTTACTGATTACGCTCATGCCGGTGTTTCCAGCTTGGCCAAGAAAGCTTCTACTGAAGTGGAAGCCTTGATCAAGGAAATCGACAAGCTTGAAGAAGCTATCGGAAAGGGTTCTCCAAAGGATGAACTCCAGGGAATGCACAATGTGCGTCTCCACGTGGACGCACTTGAGAAGATCGTTCCGGGTAGTCAATGGCCTGTGCCTAGCTACGGTGAGATGTTCTTCATCGGCTAAACGGCAAATTTCTCAAAAGAAACCAAAATCAAAGCCCTGGCAAATCGCCGGGGCTTTTTGTATGCACTCAAAACCACCGGTGAGTCCGGGGGGGGCTTGTAGAAGCCTTCTCTTGATGATGCTGCAGAGAGGGAGTTCCTTGAATCAATTTGAGACTGCGGTCTGCCAACTGCAACATATAATCAAGGAATCCCAAATGGGGGATACAAAGCTCTGCAACGCGAACGCTCTGGCAGCGGATTTGTCCGTTGTCATGGCCTGAACCGTAGGAGTTTCTTGAAAAATGCTCGTTCACACGAACTTGAACCGTAAATATCATATAGTCTTCGAACCAAAGTTCAGGCGGAAAGCTTTTTTCGAGGACAAGCGCCGTGAAATCCTCGGCATGCCCCGTCGGCTTTGCGAATGGAAACAGATGCTATTCATTCTGGTCAATGATTGTCTTGGTCATATCCATATCTCCTGGGATTCCGCCGGAGTTTTCCGTATTAGGCGTAATTGGATATTTTGAACTCGAATACACCCGTCGGGTTTCTCGAAATACCCGATTCCATTCAACTTGTCAGGCCTTCCTGCCGGGTGAATTCTTTGTACAGCATGGGATCCTTCATTTTTTGTGAAGATATGGGCACAAGAATTTGAAAAGTGCAGGAAACGTCAATTTTTTGGGATCCGAAGCGAGCGTTACCTTCCCTTCAATACGAATACAGGAACAGGGGATTCTGGTGCCGAGGATAGTACGTCGACACGGCGGCAAAATGTGGCAAAGCGGCCTACATCCAGAATCAATTGAGGGAACACAAGTACGGAGAGAGCTGACGATGCTCGGGAAAATGTAGCCCGTTCACGGGCGTGCCGGTAAAGATATCAAGAAAGGAGAGATCAACCTTCGCGACGCGTGGCTAGTATAGGGCCATGCTGTATACAAAGCAAAGAACCCGAGGCATAGCCGTAGAGCTTTTGCATATAAAAGGTTAAATGAATTTATGCAAAAAAGGAAGTAATCCAGAAAATGACCGCGGCTGTGCTCCAGAGAACGCTAAAAAGAATGCGATGCTTTTTGCCAACTCCCGTGATAGCAATAACTGCCGTATAGGTTAGGTAAAGGCTGAAGAAGTAAGAGAAGCCCGTGATGATTTCGTGAGGGATGATATACGGAATGAGTTTTGCTTGCTCTATAAGAATGAAGATGGAAAAGAGTTGGAGAATGGTGGGCAGCAGATATGCTTTGCGAATTTCTTTAGGTGCAAAACGAATGGCGAGAGCCATCTCTACAATAAGGGCGATAGAGGCTATGATTGCGAGTACTTGGTATATCAGCATATATTTGGAATATATTAAAATTCGTACAATTGCTCAATTTTTTATTTAATAAACTCATCTGTAGTAGAAATGGTTCTAGTGCTTCGCAACGGGATTGCCTTTCAAATTGGCGAGTATTGGTAATCTTCGTTCCTGCTTTGAGGTCTCTTGATAAGCGATCTGAGTTTATCCTTTGCCGATGTGACAATTCGTTTATCTGTCTTTCCCAGAAAGGCGGAGCCTAGGTAAGAGTTATTGTATTTGTGAGGCTCAATGTTCTCACGACAATAATGCTTTTTCCTATGAATATGAGTCGACCCCACTTTGCTGTGGAGGTAATCTTGGAGTTGGTTTTGCTGCGAATTATTCTCGGCATCTTTGCCTTGACGTTTTTTTGTAAGTTTTAAGTTGCTGCGGCTTAAGCAAGAGGCTCATAGGTGTTTTTTTACGCATCGCAGAACTTCAGAAAAAATGGACTTGATTTGAGGGAATAGCGATACTGTAAGGGGTTTGTACGGACATCAAGCGAAATCGTAAAATTTTTCTTGAATCGCATTTTTTTTCTTAAGATCCGATCGTTCAAGCTTGTTTTGGTGCAATATCTTACGGAATGCTAAAAGCGGGATGAACGGAATAACGTATATTTGAAAAAAATTGAGGATTCCTTTATGGGAAAAAGAGCTCTGATTACAGGAATTACAGGACAAGACGGATCTTATCTCGCTGAACTTCTGCTTTCAAAAGACTATACAGTTTATGGTCTAGTCCGTCGCAAAAGCAAGTTAGATTTTAACAATCCGGCTCATTTTTTTGGGGAAAAGTAACATGATTTCTCTTTCTCCCGTGAAAGTTGACGTTGTTAGAGATCCAGAGCGTACTCGCCCTGTTGAAAATTTATATATTTGCGCGGACAATTCGCGAATACGTGAATTCTTTAAAGGAACTCTCTTGGAAGAGGCCATTAAAAAGATGTTGGAGTATTATGAATCTTTACCGATTTAGGAGTTGCTATATGAGGTTTATGCTTTCTTGCATTCTCTCTCTTTCCGTAATAGTCCTTTCTGGTTGTTTTGCCGCTCCGGGGATGGTTTTGAATGAAGCTTCGAATGAAAGCGGCTCCATTGATACTTTGGCTGATTTTCAAGGTGCCAAGGTACATATCCAAAGCATTTCCCCGAGAACACTTTCTGCACTTTCTTCTTCTACGGAAACTTCGGCTGCAATCCCCGAAACTCTTTTGTCCTATAAGCCGGAGGCCTATCGGTTGGGACCTTTTGATATTGTACAAGTTGTTGTATGGGAACATCCAGAGTTGACCATGCCCCTCGGTTCTTACCGAAGTGATAATGCTACGGGGCAGCTTGTAGATGAAAATGGTCTGATGTTTTATCCGTATATAGGGCAGATGAATGTTTCTGGAAAGACGGTTACTGAACTCCGCGATTCGATTCTTCAGAATCTTTCAAAAGTGCTGAACAATCCTCAAATTGATGTCCGGCTTTTGGAAAGCCAGAGTCAAAAAGCTTATGTGCAGGGAGCTGTTGCTAGGCCTGGAGTTGTTTCTTTAAGTGATGTTCCGGTTACGTTACTTGAAGCAATCAATCGCTGTGGAGGTACCACTTCGGAAGGTGATTTTTCCGAAATCTTCCTGACTCGGGATGGCGTTACATATAAAATAAATCTTTTGGCTGCTTATCCGGCAATGGCGGGCCCGGGTGATATTCTGCTCAAAAATAATGATGTAATCCGCATTTCTGAAGCACGCGAGTCGAAGGTTTATGTTTTGGGTGAAGTCGGCAAGCAACAGGCCCTCAACCTTTTGAATGGAAAACTTTCTCTTTCTGAAGCTCTTGTTTCTTGTGGTGGTTTGCAGGCTATGTCGGCCAAGAGCGAAGGCATTTATGTTATCCGTATGGGATCTTCTGTGCGGGACATTAATATTTATCACTTGAATGCCCGTAATCCAATGGCTTTGGTCTTTGGCGATCAGTTTGCTTTGCGCCCGAATGACATTGTATTTGTCGATGCTTCAGGCTTAGCCCGCTGGAACCGCGTTGCGAGTATGCTTCTTCCTACGGCTCAGTTGCTTTATTATGGTACTCAGGTTGTTAATACGACCCATACGGCTAAAGAAGATATTATGAATTGGTAGGAAACGTTTAATTTGAATTTTAGGGAGAACGCCTTTCTGTTTAGAGGGCGTTCTTTTTTTATGCCATGAAAAATCGAGTCCCTCAGTGGTGAAATTTTCTGTTTTTATGAAATTTGAGGCTTTTTGGGGAAAAATTTCTTTCAAAAAAAAAGTGATAGCTGCCTACTTGTTTTTTTATTCTCTATGAGTATATTTGCGCTATGGGTACACGAAACACAGACCATCTGGAACGTCCTTTTTGGAGCCGAAAGAACCAAAAGGCATACGGAGTCAATCGCATACTCATTTATTTGACGATGATTCTTTCGCTGACTGCGGCGGCTATCATCTGGTTCGGTGTGAACGGTGCTCTTCGATAAGAGAGGTGTTTTATGAGTATAAAAATACATTGTGGGCGTCGCCCCAAGAGCGAAGGCATTGAGCCTCCTCTCCCTCTTCCTAACGAAGACGAGGAGAATGATGAGAGCGTAGAGGAGGAAGAAGAAGTTGATGAAGAAGTCGACTTTGACAAGCCGACGTTCAAACGAGATCAGATATGGTCTGACTATGCGGAAGATTTGGATTACGATCAGTGAACAATTCCCTTAAATGGGGCGTATTCCTTTTTTTCGCCTTGACTGTTGCGAGCTTGCTTGCTTCCTGTGCTGGTTCGAAAAAAGACCAGTATGAAGGTGAGTTGTATACTCCGATGGCCGAGGAATCTTTTGTATCAAAGGCCAAGGCTGACTGGGTATCTCCTGATGAAGAGGTACGGGAGTCTTGGCAGCAATATCAGTATGCTTTACAGGCGATGGAAGATGAAGATTGGCTTCTGGCCCGTCATCATTTGGATCTTGCCCTAAAAAGTCTAGTCGCTGAAAATTACGACTCCTTATATTCCCCCGAGGCTCGTCCGGAGGATTCTTTGTATCGCCGGGATATGCCGCATAAGATCATTGCTGCCTTAGATGAAGTATACCCGCGCATTTTGGAACTGGGTGTAGATGCTTCATCATATTCTCGATATGATTTTAATGATGAAGGACTTGAGGGGTTGGATGAACCTCCGCTGGATAGTACGGAGCGCGTCCTTATAGAAAATTTTTTGGACACCTTAAACCTAGCTCAGTTCTCGCTTCCTGTTGAATTCAATGACAGGGTGATGCAGGAAATTATCTATATGACGCACCCTGCGCATGAATTTATGGAGTCTTCCTTATCCCGGATGACCGCTTTTGATTCTATGGTTTTTGCTAAACTCGATGAGCGGAAAATGCCTCGTGATTTAATTTATCTGGCATTGGTGGAATCGGGATTTAAAACGAAAGCCTATAGCCGGGCAAAGGCTTCGGGACTTTGGCAATTTGTTCCTGCAACGGGCAAACATTACGGATTGGAAGTTGATTTTTGGGTAGATATGCGCCGGAATCCGGATCGGGCGACCGATGCGGCCTTGGACTATCTTTCCAAACTTCACAATGATTTTGGCGATTGGCTTTTGGCAATGGCCGCCTATAATTGCGGGGAAGGCAACGTGCGCCGGCTGCTTCGCGATATGAGCAGCGCACCGGATTCCCTTCGGGATACGACCAAAGCTCTGACTTATTGGGACTTGCAACTTCCGAAGGAAACGATGCATTATGTGCCTCGTATTTTGGCGGCGATGATCATCGGCCACTATCCTGAGCATTATGATATGTTTGTAGAAAAACGGGAACGCCCTTCTTTTGATACGGTTTCTGTTGCTGAATTTATGCCGCTTGACAAAGTAGCGGATGCATTGAATTTGAAGCCAGATGACATCCGCGATTTGAATTTGGAACTCAGCAAATGGTGCACGCCTCCGAAAAATAGTGAATACGTCCTCCGGATTCCCCAAGGGACAAGGGATTCTTTCCTTGTCGCTTATTCAAAGATGGACAAGCGAGCCTTTTCCAGATGGCAAAATCACAAAGTAAAATCTGGCGAAAATCTCAGGTTGATCGCCCGCAAGTATGGCGTTTCTGTGAATGCAATCAAAGCTGCGAACGGTATGAAGACAAACCGCATCCGGAAAGGACAGACGCTTCTTATTCCTCTTCCTGGTGGAGGCGCCTATTCTTCATCTGCCAAGAGTTCTAAATCATCGACTTCGAATGCTTTAGATCAAGAGGAACCAGTTATCACAGATGAGAAGAACTCTGCCAAAAAGTATAGGGTTGTTTCGGGGGATAATTTAGGTGTTATTAGCCGCAAATTCGGCATTTCTATAAGTGATCTTAAAATTTGGAATTCTTTGGATGACAATAATATCAAGGCCGGTGACTATCTTTATGTGACGAAACCGGCCACTCTTGTTTCTCCCAAAAGAGAATCTACACCACCGTTCAAAAATGAAGAGAGCTTCATAAACTATACGGTCAAACAGGGAGAATCTCTTTGGGATATTGCACAAAATTATAAAGTCACCATCCAGCAGATTGTGGAATGGAACAACAAAAAGACGACGAAAATAAAAGCTGGTGAAGTGCTCAAGATCCGGACGGATGAACCTTAGAAATCAATTCCGAGGGAAATGAAGGGTGAAGACATTGTATTGAAGTCCATCATGAATGAGTCGTTTTCTTTGAGTTCTCCGGTCTTTTTCTCATAATAGGTGTGCCAATAGAAGTGGGTAGAACGGATGCCTCCAAAGAGGGAAAATCGTTCCCAAGCGATGCGGGTGCCGATGCCGTAGACATAACCCCAGATCATAGGATTTAAAAACTGAGTTTCGTCAAAGAAACCCCGCCCGGCAAGGCCACCGCCAAAACCGAGAATTTTTAGCAAAAATTGATATTTGTAGCTTTGGATAAGAGGAATTCCTGCTTCTATCCCAATTTCTACGATAAAATTATAGGAATTGAGGGTCCCCTTGATATCAGAGGAATCAATAGCGGGGAATCCGTTTTCTTTTTCTTCATGAAGTTTTTTGTATGCTCCTTCAAGATTTTTGTCCGCATATTTAATTTTCACCTTTTGGTAGCCGGCTACCGCAAATGTGGAAAACCAATCGTTTAGGGGTAGATGTCCCAAAAGTCCGTAAATATTGGAGACTTTGGCGGAAAGGTCATAGCTCCGTCCTTCCACTTTCATTTCTTTGTCGAGCTGAGAGGAATTGAAGCGGGAAATTTCTACGAATGGTCCGAATCCCATTCGCTGTTGATAAATTCCTGAATTTTCCGGTGCTTGCATGGATGTGTCGGTGACAATACCTGCAAATGTGGCCGATGTGCATAAAATTAGGCTGTAAAACAAACTTTTCATTTGCATAGTGTTTTAATTTTAGAATATTTTATTTTCAGAGTTGCAAAAAGTGGGCAAAAAAGCTTATTTTTTTGCAAGTGCTTTTTCCTTCTGGAGATCAAAAATGAAAAAAATTGCTCTGTGCCTTGGTGCTTGTGCGTTAGCTTTAATGTTCTCTTCTTGCTCCGATAAGATGGATCCGAACGATCCCGCTTCCGTCCGCAAATATTTGAAGAGTCAGGGAATTCCTTTTACTCCGAACAAATTCATGTCGTATGTTTCTTCTGGGGATACGGCAAAGATGACTTTGTTCCTCCAGGCCGCATACGATATCAATGCTGCGGATGACAATGGGAACAATGCTGTCGCTATTGCGGTAAATCGCGGCAAGATGGACATGCTTACTTACCTCGTAGATCACAATGCGAATCTGAATGGCGCAAATAGCAATGGCAAGAGTTATTTGGAAGATGCCATCGAAAATGGTCATAAGGATGTAGTCGAATTTCTTGTTGCGAAGATGAAGGCTTCGGGAGATATAGCCAATGCGGGTGCCGCAGTGAACCTTGCGGCAAAGCTCGGTTCTGTTGATATCTTGAAAGAACTCGGTGAAGCGGGGGCTCCGCTTGAAAACCGTGGTGCAGATTCTTATTATCCGATTCATTTGGCGGTCAAAGGCGGCCACTATGATGCTGTTGAATATTTGGTGTCGAAGGGCGTCGATGTCAATGTGAAGTGCGGCCAGGGCTATTCCGTTCTGGATTGGGCCAAGAATGAAGGTTATACCCGCATCATCGCCCTTCTAAAAAAGAAGGGTGCAAGGCATACTCCGGCCTATCTCAAGGAATTCGGCGGGTGATTGTTTAAAATCGGATTCTTACAAACGCTCGGCAACGCCGGGCGTTTTTGTGCTTAATGGAATGTTTTTTGCTTTCTTTCTTTGTATTTTTGGCCTTATGAAGAAGAACTTTCTTTTATTTGTCCTTTTGTGCGCGGGAGCCATTTTTGCTGATGAAACGGTAGAAGGTGTGCGCCGCGAAATTAAAACAGTAGAAGCTGAAGCGGCCCGTGAAAAGAGCTTGCATGCTGCGGAACAAAAACGCCATGAAGAATTTATTGAATCCGGTCGCTCTAAAGTTGTATCATTGAATACTCAAAAGAAAGCTCTTCAGGCTGAAATTGATTCGATGAGGGCGGAAGTGTCCCGCCTTGCCCAAGCCCGCGAAAAAGAGGCTGGCGTGATTCGCTGGTATGAATCCCGCAAGGCGAAATATGCTGCGGATCTTGCCAAGGAAATAGATGCCCTTGCGCCTTATCTTGAATCGGATTTTCCTTACCGGGCAAGCGAAAGTGCTGAGAGCATAAGAGAAACGGCTTCCGAACTCCGCAAGGGAATTATTTCTCCGGATAACGCGACAGGGCGCGTGATGGAAGTATTTCTTGAAAGGATCCGCATGGGTTATACCACAGAAATCTGGGATGGTTTCTTGAAAGACCCGCGCGATGGGCGCGAACTTTCGGGAAAGTATTTCCGCTACGGAGCGGTCGCCGCTCTATTTGAAAGTGCCGATGGTGCGGACATTTATTGGTTGGATCATTCAAACGGACTTTATTCTTGGGTTCCGCTGGGAGAAAATTTAACGCTTCGCGCCCAAGTAAAGGACGCTCTGAAGGTGGCGGAAGGGAAGGCTCCTCCACATATTGTGGTTATTCCTGTTACGGGAAAGGGGGCGCACAAATGAAGAACTCCATGGTGATGAAATTTGCGCTTGCTTTTTCGCTTTCTTTTGCCGTTGTATCTTTTGCACAGCAGGGAACTTCCGCGAGTGATGATCTTGTTAAAAAACGCGCCGAACTCAACCGAGCCAAGGCCGATCTGGAAGAAGCCCGCCAGAAGCGCGATATGGAAGTGGCTGCGCGTTGGAATGACCGTGAAAAGGCGAACGACGAACGTGAACTTTTTAATGAAAAGTATGACGAAGCCAAGGAATCCCTGGATCGCTTGATGGAAGAACGCGCCCGGTTGGAAGAGAGCGTGCGCGTGGGACGAGAGGACTTAGCACAAGTAAAGGCTGCTTCTGAAGCGAAACGCGCTGAATATTTAGCGCTTTCTCTTGACAAGGGAATCCTTGAACCTCTACAACGCTTAAAGGATCAAGGCGTGCCGTTCAAGATGCCGGAGCGCATTGAAGGCTTCAATCGAGTAGAAAAGAGCATGGATATATATAAAGACGATCCTGTGCGTATAGCAAAGAGCGTCTTTACTTTGGCTAAGCAGGAACTCGACTTTACCCGTGAAATAGAATGGAAAAAGGGGGAAATCCTTTTGGGGACCCGCGTTGCCTATGGCGAAGAGCTCCGGTTGGGAGGCGTGTTTGCTATGCGTCGCTCCTCGGGCATGGACAGTTCCGTATCGATGATGCTCCCGGTTTCGAGTGAAAAGGGCCAGACGTTTGCTTGGCGCGATATGAGTTCCCCTGAGTCCAAGGTTGCTGTAGCGAAGGCTTTTGCGAGCGCTCCGGATTCAAGTAGGGTAATGGTTCCTGTGGATGTCTTGCTCAGTACGGCGCTTTCCACGGAGCTTGCGAATGCGGAGGATCGTTCTTTTTGGCAAACTTGCAGAGCGACTTTCCGCGATGGCGGCATTTTGATGTATCCGATTGCGCTTCTTTTAATTTTGGGCATCCTCCTTGTGATTGAACGCGTAATAGTCCTTTCTTTGAGGGGTTCTACGCTTAAATATCGCCCGGTGATCCGCCTCTGCGAAGAGAAAAAACTGGATGAGGCGAAAGCAAAGACAAAAAAACTCCATGGCTCGGTAGGGAGGGTGATTCAGGCTGCTTTAGCTAAAGATTACAAGTCCAGGGATGATGCGGAAAAGGCAATAGAAGAGGTCTTTACCGCAGAAGTTCCTAGCCTTGAGAAGGGCCTTTCTTCCATTTCCGTGATGGCGACAACCGCACCGCTGCTTGGACTTTTGGGAACTGTGATGGGAATGATCCAGCTTTTTCAGGTGATAACAATGCATGGTACATCCGATCCGAAGCTCCTTGCCGGTGGTATTTCCGTCGCGTTGATTACTACGGAAGCGGGCCTCATCGTCGCTATTCCTCTGCAACTCCTCCACACGTTCCTTTCGAACCGTGTGGATGGAATCCGCAACCGTATGGAAAAAGCCGGACTCGCCATTCTCAATGCACTTTACATCAAGGACTGACCGATGACGGAACTTTCCGTACTCGAAGAAGTCCGCGCTTTGGTGATCCAAGGCGGATGGGTGATGATTCCCATATTCCTCATCGGCCTTTTTGCGTGGGTTCTTCTCTTTGAGCGCTATTTCTTTTATTTGCGTGCCAAGGGAAATTCTGTGGGTCGCTTTTGGGAGATTTTTAAATCCAATGGTGAAACTAAGGCTGTTTCTTTTGTACGTCGAAAACCGGATGGCATCTTCGGCTCTTTTTTAGATGCTGTGCTTAAATATCGGTCGATGGGAAGAATTGCGGTGGATCGTGGTTTGGAGATGGCAAAACATTCTGCGGAAACGGATTTGTCCCGTTCCTTTTCGACGATTTCCGTGTGCGCAGCTCTTGCTCCGATGCTCGGATTGCTCGGTACTGTATCCGGTATGGTGCACGTGTTCAAGACGATTCAACTTTTTGGCTTTGGTAATCCAGTGCTACTTGCAGACGGTATCTCCGAGGCTTTGCTTACGACTCAGGCGGGACTTCTGGTTGCATTTCCGCTGGTGCTTGCTCATAATTATCTGCTTTCAAAAATTGACGTTTTGGAATCTTCCAGCTGGAATGCTGCACTTAAATTGGAAAGCGCTGTGTTTGCAAAGGAGGATAAATGAGTTTTATCCGCAAGAATGTAAGAAGAAATAGCAATATCGATATTTCGCCGATGATGGATATGGCATTTATCCTGCTTATCTTCTTTATTGTAACTTCTACGTTTACTCGTGAAACGGGTATTGATGTTTCCAAACCCAAAGCGAGTACGGTCAAAGAACTTTCTCAGGAGAGCGTGCTTATCGGCATTACCCGCCAAGGAACGGTTCATATAAATGAAACACAAGTGAACTTGCCTTCACTGCAGACGATACTCCGCCAGATGATGGCTGAAACTCCGGATCGCCCGGTAATTATTGTTTCGGACAGGGATGCCCCTTCCGGGCGCATTGTCGATGTTCTGGATGAATGTAATTTGGCGCATGTGCGGAAAGTTTCCATTTCCGCATCCAAGGAGTAATTAGCTCGTGCGCTTGATTTCTACACTGTTTCATTTTCGCTGGCTATTGGCGGTTGTCCTTGCGATTGTTGTCAATTCCTTTTTCTTTTTGGCAATACCAGTGTTGAACGTGCTTGTGTTCCGTTCGGATGTGAAGCCGCAAAAGCCGCAAGTGGAAAATTTGATGGAAGTGGAAAGCCTTGTGAAAGAAAAGAAAAAAACGATTCCGCAGAAGGCTATCCGCCAGATTGTGTTGCCGAATCATTTCAAGGTGAATAACCGTATGCAAAGCGGTATGCGTTCCCGTTCTTCGTTCCAGATGGATTTGTCTCTTGCCCGTGGTGGCGATGGATCTGGTGATGGCGTTGCTGTAGGTGGAGAAGAGGGTGTGGAAAACGTAGTATACGAAGCAGGAGATGTGGATGAAGAAGCTCGCGCACTTAAAGAGGTAAACCCGTCTTATCCGGATCGCGCGAAGAAATTGGGCGTTGCGGGCTATGTAAAAGTGTACCTTGTGATAGACGTTTATGGAAACGTTTCCGAGGCGCACGTACTCACGGTAGAGCCTGCTGGCTATGGTTTTGAAGCGGAAGCGCTCAAGGCCATCCGCTCTTGGAAATTTGAACCCGCAAAATTAGGGCATTACCCTGTGGCGCAAAAGGCGACAAAGGAGTTCAAATTTGTTCCATAAGAGACTCCTTAAAAATCTATGTATAGCGGAAATGTCTTCAGCACATCGCGTTAATGGCCTTGCTTTATTTTTTTCAGTGCTTATATCTGCTTTTGCTCCGGGTCTTTTTGCCGCAGACGATTATTTTAAGCAGGCCAATGACTTGTATGACCAAGGAAAGTATAAGGAGGCCGTTCCGATGTACCGCGCGGCTATCAATGAAGGAACTTATGAACCTTTTGCGTGGTTTAATTTAGGAAATACACTTGTTCAACTCGGCAAAAATAATATTGCAGTGGTTGCATATAGAAGAACTGTTGAACTGATGCCCGGATTTACTAAGGCGTGGACGCTGCTAGGCGATCTCTATTATTTGGGCGACGATGACGGTCTTGCTATTTCCGCTTATAAGCGTGCGCTGGAACTCGGTGAAAATTCAGATCATATCCATTATGCTCTTGCGGAATGTTTCTTGCGGGCTCATGATTTGGCTCTTGCACAGAAGCATTTCGAAGCGGCGATCAATTTAAATGGCGACCGCATGGATGCGTGGTATGGCCTTGCTGAAGTTTATGAGAAACTCGACGATTATGAATATGCGATAAAGACTTTGGAACGCGCAGCGGATAATACAGTTGCTGCCGGTGCGGATGTTCATTTTACGCTTTCCCATTATTATATCCAAATGGATTCGATTACAAAAGCCATCCGCGAAATGGAAAGCGGGCTTTTGATTGATCCCCAGAACACATCGGCGCGCCGTTATCTAGCCCAGATGTATATCAAGAAGGCTTCTCCTTGGATGGCTATATTCACATTGGAGGAAGGCCTCCGATTTAACAAGGACAAGGATCTTTTGTATGTAGACTTGGGCCAGATCTATTTTTCGCAGAAGCGTTATGACGAGGCCTTTGAAAATTATCTCTTGGCGTGGAAACTAGGGAACCCGCAGGGGCGTGTGGGTGCAGAAAATGTCGGCAATGCGTTCTATAATGCGGGCGACGAAGCGCAAGCCCAGACAATTTATCAACGGATCCTCAATCGGTAAAAGGAAATTATAGGTTTACCATTATGGCAAAAAAGAAGAAAGCTTGGAAATCGGAATCGTTGAATTCGGCACAGAAGTCTTCTGCGGACAAAATTCGCATAGTGCTTTGTGAATTTGCCAAAGGGCGCCATCCTGCAATAGAAGATCCGGAAAAGTCTTTTGACATTCTAGCCAAAGAATTTGAAAAGATTTGCGCGCTTTCTTCTGAAAAAGAAATTCTGGAGCTTCTGGCATGGTTCCTCAACACGGATGCGCTGCTAGAAAATGTGGAAGAAGACACGGAACTTGGCGAAGCTTTTGAAGACCTGTATGCGGACGCGAATGCTTTCTTTGGCGAAAAGGCCAAGAATTTTGAAGACCGCGCCTATGTCATCGATCTCTTGCACGACTTGGTGGTGAATACGGTAGGGGAGGATGCCCGTTCTGAGCTTTTCCTTTCCGCAAAGGATTTTTTGGATAATTCTGAAATTCATAGACTCGTGGATGATGTGCTCGCTTCTTTGGACGGCAATTCCTTGGAAAATGAAGAGCAAATTTATGCCGCTCTGCAAGATTTAGCTGATGGTGCGGGCGATGCCGAGTTGTATGAGAGGCTTTCTTTCCTCCGCGATCCAGACCGTTCTACGGCAACGCTTATCAGTGTGGCGAATGCCTACTATGTGGCGGGTGATATAAAGGATGCAGAGCGTTTGCTCAAGGAAGTGAAAGATCCCGCGACTCCTGAAGAGGAGGAAGAATTTTTGGATCTTCAGACGGGCCTTCTCTTTAAGAAGGGCGATAAGAAGGCCGCCTTAGAAATGGCGGAAAAGCTTTATGAGAAGTTCCCAAAGGAATATCATCTGATGTGCCTTTGCACGGTGGCAACCAAAAAGCGGAAGGAAGAATTGCTGG
>JALNVO010000004.1 GCA_023231365.1 Fibrobacteraceae bacterium
CCGGTTCCCTCCAGGGAACGTCAGGGTTCGAAGAGCCGGACTCTGGGCCGGCCCCGAAGGGGTGAGGATGGAACAACGTGACACCGCAACAACTTGCGGCAAAACTCTTCACACTGGTGGACTGAAGTCCTGTCGTCGAGCATCAACAAAGGCAAAGCAAGCTCGGTTGTGCGACGCTCACCTTGCATGGTATTGACGCTTTTGTGCTTGCGCACTTGTCGGTGCACTCAGGCTTGTGCATGCAAGCATGTCCGCAGCGGCATCTCGGCAATAAAGGCCAAGCAAGCTTGTCTTTGCTGCGCTCGATTTGCAGTGGTTCACTTAACCAAAGCAGTTTTTAGAGGTGACCTTAACTTCAAAAACAGCTACAGATCGAGCCCCAGAACACCCGGAGTTTTCCTTTAACTCAAAAAAACTTTCACAAAAGTAAACACCTAACTTGAAATTTTCAACATCTATGGAAAAGGCCCGCATCACTGCAGGCCTTTTCTTTTATTCCTAATATCTTGAAAATTTAAACATTCGGTTCTGACGGGGCAGAAGCCTCATCAATTTCCGGAAGTTTCTTCACAAAATTGCGACGGCCATAGCGAACCTTGGACGGATCAAAATCCGCACCAACAGTAGGAACGGCCTCTGCAGAAGATTCTGCAGCCGCAAACGAAGGAACAGGAGAAGATTCTACTGGAGCCTGAGGGACGCTAGCTTGGACGCGAGGAGCAAGCGGGCGACGGCCTTCAACAGGTTCCGGAGAAGTTGCTGCAGGAGCAAATTCTACTGGAGATTCAGCAGAAATAGCCGATTTTTCGTTTCCGATACTGTTAGATGCAGCCGAAGCGAAATCAGGACGGCGATGGTCCATACGGTTACCACGATGATCGCTATTGCGGCGATCACTGCGGTCGCGATTCATTCCGCGATCAGGACGGGAGTCCTTGGAGAAACGGTCGTGGCGGTCACTGCGATTGTCTCTATTGTCCCTGTTATTGTTGCGGTCATTATTACGAGAAGTCATTTCCGCAGCACCAATCGGGCGACGGGAAGACGGTCTCAGATTCATGTCCGCAGAGACTTTATTGACTATCGGGGTGCGAAGCATCGTAATGAGCTTATTGACCTTTGCCATGACAAGTACGCCGACAATCGCTGCAACAAGAGCAACTATGAGCGTTAATATGTTAATCATTTCCATTTTTAAGGTACCTCAATCAAAGGGTTGACACGGATAGTGGCTGGAAAAACCGGTTTTCCGCGGAAGTCGCAATAGCGGCCATCTTAATAACGTTCCACCGGAACTTGACGGCCTATGTGAAGAGTCTCTTGCACTCAATTCGAGGAGATCGGCTCTGCTATCAGAGGCGCTCAAAACCCGGATCGGAAGAACAATTCGCCCAAAGGCGAAAAAAGGCGACTTCGTGCCAAATTTATATAAAAAGCAGACGATACGGTATAAATAGGATAAAAAAATTTTGTGCAGTGCTTATATTGACATTTAGACAAATGTGCAGTATATTTAAAACAAACAAGAGGCCTATATATGGACGAACAAAAAAAAGCACTTACAGATAGACAGCAAGAAGTCTACAATTTCATCCGCTCACGCACAGAAGAAGCAAAACTTCCCCCAACAGTACGGGAAATTGGCGAGAAATTCGACATATCTTCCACAAATGGAGTCCGCTCTATTTTAGCCGCCCTTATCAAGAAAGGGTACATCAAGCGGGCTCCGCGCTTGAGCCGTGGAATCGAAATCATCGAAGAAGAGGCAAAACCCACAATACAACCCGAAAATAGCATCGAAATTCCCATCATCGGTCGCGTCGCAGCAGGAACACCCATCCTAGCCGTGCAGAACCTCGAGGGGACAGTTACTGTCGACAGGGACTTCCTAGCGAGCCAGCCCAACGTATTCGCCTTGCATGTAAAGGGCGATTCTATGATCAACGCAGGTATTTTTGATGGAGATCTCGTCTTTGCCAGAGCGCAAACGGTTGCAAATCGCGGAGAGATTATCATTGCTCAAGTCGATGATGAAGCAACCGTAAAATACTATCAACCACAGGACGATCACATCGAACTTCGCCCGGCAAACCCGAAATATTCCCCCATCATAGTAAAGCCCGATCATAAATTTTCAATTGCAGGCCGGGTCATCGGAGTAATGCGGAAGATAAACTAAAACTCACCTCGAATAGGCCTTTAAAAATAATCCATCAAATGAGCTTTCTGTACAAAAAAGGCACCTTATTGATCAAAGTGCCTTTTCATTCACAAAATCTATGATATGGATCAAAGATCTATATCCTTGCTCAAATTTTTCTCTACATCGGGATCATCCTCCAGATCCAGGTCTTTGTCCGCTTTAGCAATGTCTTCCGGCGTGGGCTGTTCATCAAAATCATCATCAGGTCGATCTTCATCCAAAGAATCTCCACCCATAAGTCCCATCTGATAATCAAGATGCCGGGCTTCCTTTGTATGCCCAAGGCCGAGAATTTCTGCGCATTCTTCGCAGTATCCGAGATCCTTGTCCACACGATATTCCGGAGAGACTAGATTTTTGCAGCACTTGACACAAATTTGCCGGGAAAGCTCGTTGTTCAAGCTTTGATTTTCTTCTTCAAGCTCCGCAATCACGCGGGCGTAGAGTTCTTCAGGAGTTTCTTCGGCAAGAGAAGCCTTGCGGCGCATAGGAAGCGTCGGCTTTTCTACGCCTTTCATATCTGCAGAAACTTTCTTCTTATTGACGCGGTCTTCTTGTTCATCGACTTCCATAAAGAAAGCCACTTTGGAGAGCTTCGCTCCCTTAGCGAGAAGAACAGCATCATCTGGCTCTTCCTGAATCTTTTCCGGTTTTGCCTGCTTGGAATTCTTTGAAGATTCTGGCACAGGAGAAGCGGAGGGCAGATCATGCACCTTCAATGGCTTTGTCTCAGCCTTACTATTCTTGACCGGAACCTTCTTTTCCTGCTTCGACTTTTTGGAATTATCAGAAACCGGTTTAGCCGCTGATTTTTTCGCCTTGACTTTTGCAATAGAAGCTTTCTTTGGCAAAACGGAAGGCCGGACGTTCTTCGCTGTAGAAGAAGATTTCTTAGTAATATTATTCTTGCCCGTCGCCGGCTTAGAGGCTTTGGTCACAGCCACTTTTTTGCGCGGTTCTATTTTTTTGCTCACTACAGCCTTTTTCGAGCCCTTGGAAGAAGGCGCTTTAGACGTTACCGACTTCTTTACTAAAGAAGGGGCTTTCCTAGCAGGAGCAGACTTCTTAGCTGGAGCCGCAGGCTTCTTGGAAGGAACGGGCTTTTTGGAAGCTGGTTTCTGGGCAGGAGAAGCTTTTTTCTTGACCGGTTCTTTTTTTGTGCTCATATTACTAGTACCCTTTCTTTAAATCTTCTATGATTCGGATCTTGATGATGGGATCATATTGTTCTATGCGGCAAACTACATCTTGTCCCTTGATCACTCTGCCGAAAACGGTATGTTTTCCATCCAAATGATGTGCGGGCATCTGCGTAATGAAAAATTGGGAACCTGCAGTATTCGGGCCTTTACTCGCCATCGATATAACGCCTTCATTATGTACAAGTTTGTTCGGTTCATCATCAATCGTATAGCCCGGTCCACCTTCGCCTGTTCCTTGTGGATCGCCGCCTTGGATCATAAAGCCCGGAATAACCCTGTGAAATGTGAGACCGTTGTAAAAATCCTTGTTCGCAAGATCCACAAAATTTGCCACCGTATTCGGCGCATCCTTGAAATTCAAATCAATGACAATATCACCTTCATAAGTAGAAATGACCGCTTGAATGGAATTGACTTTGCTATAATCCGTTTTAAAAACCTTTCCTTCACCATAGGCGGAAAGAGTGAGCCCGCAGAAGAGCACCACGAAAACGAAAGCGCGTTTGCAAAACATACGCGGCAAATATACATAACTATATTTGTGTCCGAACTTCAAAAACAAAAAAACATGTCGAAATCCAAGATAAAATTCGCAATTTTTCGATCATCGCCCACATCGACCACGGCAAATCCACCCTCGCCGACCGGCTCATCGAACTCACCAAGACAGTTTCCGCCAATGAAATGACAAACCAGCTCTTGGACGATATGGACCTGGAACGCGAAAGAGGTATTACCATAAAGGCGCACGCAATACGCATGCTCTATACGCGTCCCGACGGCGAATATATTTTGAATATGATCGACACGCCGGGGCACGTGGACTTTAGCTACGAAGTTAGCCGGTCGCTCGCCGCTTGCGAAGGTGCAATTCTCGTTGTAGACGCCACACAAGGTATTGAAGCCCAGACCCTTTCCAACCTGTATTTGGCAGTCGACAACAACCTCACGATCATTCCCGTACTTAACAAGGTAGATCTCCCCAGCGCAAACCCGGACCACGTGGCAAAGCTTTTGGGCGACCTCCTCGGCTATGATCCAGAAAAGATTCCCCGCATCTCAGCAAAGACAGGGATCAATGTAGGTGAAGTCCTAGAAAAAATCGTCGATGAAATTCCACCACCAAAAGGCAATGAAAACGGCAAGCTAAAAGCGCTCATCTTCGACTCTCTCTACGATTCCTACCGCGGAGTCATCAACGACATCCGCGTCGTAGAAGGAACTATCCGCGCCGGAATGAATATTCAGCTGATGAAGACCGGAGCCGAATACACGGTAACAGAAGTGGGAACGTTCACGATGAAGCGCAATCCGGGAAAAGAACTTTCTGCGGGTATGGTCGGCTACGTACTTGCAAACGTAAAAACGATCAGCGACGTGAACATAGGCGATACTATTACGGATGCGGCAGAACCTGCCGAAAAGCCCCTCCCGGGTTACAAAGATATTCTGCCGATGATCTATTCCGGCATCTATCCCATCGATCCAGAAGATTACAAGAACTTGCGGGAAGCTCTCGAAAAACTAAAGCTTAACGACTCTGCGTTGCAATGGACTCCCGAAACCTCCGACGCACTTGGATTCGGTTTCCGCACAGGCTTCCTCGGTCTCTTGCACATGGAAATCGTGCAAGAGCGCCTAGATCGTGAATTCGGCGTAGACATTATCACTACCGTACCCAACGTGGAATATCACGTATTTCTCACCGGCGGAGAAATGGTGAAAGTATCAAGCCCTTCCAAGCTCCCCGATGCGTCGCATTACGAGCGCATCGAGGAGCCCTATGTGAAAGCGCAAATTTTCACCCCGAAGGACTACGTCGGAGCCCTCATGCATCTCTGCGAAGAAAAGCGCGGCGAATTCGAAAACATGGAATACATCGATGAGGCGAAAGTAATTCTCAAGTACGACTTGCCTCTTGCCGAAATTATGTTCGACTTTTATGACCGCCTAAAATCCATCAGCCGCGGTTATGCCGGCCTAGATTATGCTCCAAGCGAATATAGACAAAATAACTTGATTAAATTGGACATTCTTTTGAATGGCGACCCGGTGGATGCCTTTTCTGTGATTATTCACCGAGACAAGTCCGTGCAATATGCAAATGCCATTTGCGTAAAGCTCAAGGACTTGATTCCGCGCCAGCAGTTCGACGTAGCGATTCAAGGCGCCATAGGCGGCAAGATTATCAGCCGAAGCACCGTAAAGGCAGTGAGAAAGGACGTTCTCGCCAAATGCTATGGCGGCGATATTACCCGTAAGCGCAAGCTCCTTGAAAAACAGAAAGAAGGCAAGAAACGGATGAAGAACATCGGCTCGGTAGAAGTGCCGCAGAAAGCGTTCCTCGCCGTACTTTCCCTTTCCGATACAAACAAATCCGACTCGGACCGCAAGGATTAGAACAGAGATGAAGCCCAGAGACAAGGTTAAAAAGCTTTTGAGAGCTACATCCAAGCGCTGGAATGTCATTCTTTTTCTTGTCCTTATTGTGATTGCGGCATTAGCCTGTACAATACGGTTCTACATTTTTGAACCCGTAGTCATCTCCGACACATCTATGACACCGGCAATTCCCAAAGGGAAACGAGCCTGGGTTTGCAAACTCCCGTATATCAAAAAGCATTTGCAATCTGGCGACTTTGTACTTGCCAAACTAAAAAACGGAGATCTCGTACTGCGAAAAATTCTTGCAATGCCAGGAGATACGGTTGTGCTGTTTCCAAACGGGAAAGCCTCCGTCGGAGACAGATCTTTCAAGTGGTATAGAGAATCGGAAATTCTAGATAAGCGCGAATTTTATGTTCCGAAAAAGGGCGATAGCATTTATTTTGATTCGCTGAACGACATTTCCTTTGATTACGCATCAGGATATCTCCACAAGAAATACGGATTCCGGAAATATTTCGTACAAGCAAAGCTTTACCAAGGAAACGACTCCATTCCTCTCTCCCGCGTAGGTTCTACAAGACTCGCCGGAAGACCTATCAGTGCAAAAGAAGTTCCCGGACTACCTTGGCAAGAACTTTATCTTATCAAATTGCAAATAAAAAAAGAAGAACCCGGAGCAAAAAGCATCCATTTTGAACGAAAGCTCTTCCGCAGAAAAGATTCTACAGAAGTAAAAACTTTTGTTGTTGATGAAGATAGCTACTACTTAATTTGTATAAAAGGCGACCGCTGCGAAGATTCGAGGGAATTCGGTTACATGCCTCGGAGCAGCATCACCGGAAAAGTAATCCCCATCAAACTTCAATTTTCATTTTTCAAGCACTTCAGAATTTAAAAGAGCAGCTCCCGCCCGCGCAGCGCTCGCTCCGTGAAGTTCTACCCTATCTGCCGGAGATAAAAAGCGGGAAAAAGATTTCACCGCTTTCCCCGAAAAAAAAAGCCATTTCCGCGGATGCGGAAGAGATTCAATCATTTCTTCGTCAGGGGTAGTGGCAACTGTTTCATAGACGGGGAAATGCACTATTTCTATAGAAAGCTTAATAGAAACGTTTCCTCTTTCCGCCGCAGTCTCCTTTGCAGAAATCCACGCCAGTTTTTGAAAATGCCATTTCCGCGCACATTCCGACAAATCCGATTCAGCCCCTTTCCCGGAACCGACAAAAGCAACGCGGCATCCCATCCGTTCTAAGCTTTCCGCCGTTTTTTCCCCGGCAGAAAAAACAAGGCCATTGAACTGGAGAAGAATCTTCCCGACAATGTTTGCTGCTCGCGAACTCCCGACAAAAACAGCATCAAAGCGCGTCAAATCAACAGGAATCCCCGTCGGGAAAAAAGCTAGCGCAGGAAGATGCAGCACCGAATTTCCTTTTGCCTCTTCCTCTTTGAGGAACGCTTCTTCTGGAGAAGGTATCCGAGTATCGATGACAAGCATCAGTGCTCCGCATTCCAGAATGCAGCAAGAGCCTCCGCACCGGGAGCTTCGAAAGGGAGCATTATCTTTTTCTTGCGGCATTCGGCAATATAAGCTTTTGCAAAATTTTCAAACTCGAGGGGATCGCCCCCGAAATTTTGAAAGTAGAGGGAACGGCGAAGGGAGCGCCCATCGCGAGGATCTGCCAAATAAGCTGTAAATAGATAAGAGCCATTACTTTGTTCTTCAAGTATCGCTCCCATCGGTACGCGGCAACCTCCACCGAGGAGATTCATCCATCGGCGCTCTAAAGTGGCGGCGGCTGCCGCAACCTTATCCGAAATTTCCGAAATAATACGGCAAATTTCCGCATTCTCCTTGAGGGTTTGAATAGCGACGATTCCCTGCCCAATCGCCGGAGTCATTTGATTAGTATCAAACTTTTCAGAGATCGAAGATTCCAAGCCAAGGCGGTTGAGCCCAGCAGCTCCGAGGACAATAGCAGAAAGTTCCCCATTCTTTACCTTTTCAAGCCGGGAAGGAAGATTGCCCCGCAAATTCAAAAAATGAAGATCGGAACGCAACGACTTGAGTTGCAGAACACGCCGCGGGGAGCCCGTGCCGACTACGGCACCAATGGGAAGTTCCTTCAGCAATTTCCCGTTAGAAACCAAAACATCGCGCGGATCTTCCCTTTTGAGAAAACCGACAAGGGAAAGTCTAGGATCCATTTTGTCCGGAACATCTTTCAAGGAATGCACGGCAAAATCAATTTCCTTTTCAAGCAAGGCCTGTTCGAGTTCCTTGACAAAAACGCCTTCTCCGCCAAAAGCCACAAGAGAACGCACGCGGTCCTTATCCCCCGAAGTCTTGATGACGCAAATTTCAACGGAATATTCAGGAAATTTGTCTTCAATACATTTTTTTGCGAGATCCGCTTGGGCAAGTGCGAGACCGCTTCCACGCGTGCCGAGTTTAAGTTTTTTCATCAGGGACCTCTTCTACATTCAAATCGAAAAGCTTTTCCAAAATAAGTCGAGTTTCTAAGCCGAGTCCTCTCGCTCCTAAAATCTTCAATTCAGAAGACGGCCGGTGCAAAAGCTTTGCAATGAGTTCGTCATTATAGCGCTTGAGCACTGCATAAGTTTCCGACGAAACCCGGTGTTCCCACTTTTTGAGAAGAGTCTCTCCGATCGATTCATGATGCTTGCGCATGGAAAGCATTAAAGGAATTACACCCAAAGTAGCGAACCATTCCGCAAATTCATCTACCGCGTCTTCAATAATTTCACGGGCGCGTTCCGCAGAGTGTTTCCTTTTATTCCGATTGTCTTCGACCACACGGGTCAAATCATCGATGCTGAACAGAGAAACCCCGGGTATTTCCACAACCCTCGGTTCCACATTTCTGGGTGCACCAATATCGATGTAAATGGTCTTCTGGATGCGATGGGCCGCTACCACATCTTTTGCAAAAACCAGATATTCTTGCGAAGTCGCCGCCGTAAGCAACAAATCCAATTCACTTAAATGCTCCGGTAATTTGCCAAGCGGAAACCCCTCTCCGCCAAAGCGATCCGCAAAAACTAAAGACTTGCTCTCGGTGCGATTGAAAAAACGGAAACGGGTAACGCCTGCGGCGGCAAGTTCTACAGAAGCGATGTTGCCCATCTCTCCAAGGCCGAGAACGCCAACGCAAAGAGGAGAAAGTTCACCGAATTCCTTGCGGGCGAGTTGAACCGCAGCAAAGGGAATCGAAACAGTGCCTTCTCCGATAGCCGTCGTCTCGCGGACCTTTTTACCTAGCCCTATCGCCGTCTGAAAAAGATGACTCAGGAAAAAACCGGCATTGCCCGCTTTTTGTGCAGAGAGGAACGCAGATTTGACCTGCCCCATGATCTGATTTTCACCAAGAACCAGACTATCCACAGAGGATACTACAGAATAAAGGTGCGAAACAGCCTCAGTATGCGTCAAGTAAAAGCAATGCGGAACGAGTTCAGCTTCGTCTATATGAGCGAACTCGGCCCACCAGTTGAGAAGCGTATCCCTCAAAGAATCCGGATAGAGGGTTGCCGCATAGATTTCCGTCCGATTGCAAGTAGAAAGTATGACGGCCTCGGAAAGCCCTGGTAGGCGGCCTAAACTCGCAAGGCCTTCTTCCAAAAGAGATCCGGCAAAACCCAATTTATCCCTAAGTGCTACTGGACAAGTTTTATGGCTTGCACCGAGTACTACGCAATGCGTATTTTCCTTACTTTTCGTCACATTCACGCATTGTAAGCTAGAAATTTTTTGAGACGTCACCTCCCGAAAAAAGGATTATATATATTTGTGGCAGAAATTATTGGAGTAATCCGAATGAAGTCAACTTTTTTTGTTTTTGTCGGCCTCTTGGCACTTGAAGCCTTCGCAGCTGATTCCTACACGATTCAGAAATTTACAGGCGATGATGTAGGCTCACCTGATTCTTATATTTCCGCAGAGTTTGGCGGGACGTTAAAGATAACCCAATCGGGAACCGTACAAGATGTTCAAAACGGGCGCTTTTATGTCCGTCAAAAATTCGAAGACCCTTTTGGTGAATCACCTACCACTTATCAGTTGTATGAAGGAAGAACTGGAGATTCCAAGTCCAGTCTTTCCCAATTTTCCGTTCCGGCAGAAATTTCTTATAATACAGTTGTCAAAGCAAAATGCTATGCAAACAAAGATGATTCCGCAAATGCGGATATTGAAAAAGTCTACTTTGACGGAACATCAATCTATGCGGAAAATGTCCAGCAAATGTTCATTCACTCGAAAACAGGAGTCATAGAACTTCCTGCAATGACCGCAACAGAAGCTCCGGCAGCAGAGCCCCCAGAAAGCGACGCTTCGATGGATACAAGCTCATCCTTTGCAGAAGAAACGACAGAAGACACCACCAACTATACCGCACCAAAACCCGTAGTGGCTCCCGCTCTCGCCATGGAAGATTCTTCTGACGAATATTGCGATGATAACGATCCGGATTGCGAAGAAGACACAACTTACGATGTGAGCAGCGATGCCACGAGAACAACGGCTCAAGCGGAAAATGATCAATATTCAGCAAACGACGCAGCAAACGACGTAACAAACCGCTTTGGCATTGCAGATGAAGTCCGCAAGTGGAGCGCTTGGGCACTTGTCGCTGTTGCAGCAGGAAGTGCAACGGCGGGCGTTATGCAGCACATGAAATACAGCGATGCCAAGGATGCCCACGATGACCTTGACGATCTCATCCAGCAACACAAAGACGCCATCAAATCCGCCTGCGGCGACGACTCTAAATGCTACAATGCAATGATATGGTATGAAACCAACGACAAATCATCGTACCTCTCTGATTTGACAGAACGCAACAAGACAAATCAGAAAACGATGGATTCCTACTCTACGGCCCGCAATATTTGGTTCGGCGTTACGGCCGTTTCATTAACCGGCGCAATCGTACTCTTCACTTGGTAATGAAAACCGGAAAAATTACAATCGAGGAAATGGGTTTCGAGACAATACTCGGAGCCCTTTCTTTTGAGCGCATAAAACCACAACCCGTCCGCCTTTCTTTTTCTATTTGGATGGACTTTGAAAAAGTCGCCGAGACCGACAACTTAAAAGACACCGTTAATTATGCCGCACTCGCCGAAGATTTGAAAACTTTCATCATACAATCGAAATTCCAACTAATAGAAACACTCGTACTCCGCTGTGCAGAAAAAATACTCGCTTATTCCGAGAAGATTCTCGCCTGCGAGGTCACAATAAAAAAGCCCGAAGCCATTGCCGGAGCAAAAAATTCTGCTGCCGAAATTCGGTTGGATCGATAGATCTTTTAACGCCCCAAATTGGAAAAAGCCCTGTATTGCAAGGCCTCCGACAAGTCGGATATTTCAACAGAAGAAGCACTTTTTATATCAGCAATAGTGCGGGCAACTTTCAAAAGCCGGTAATAGCCACGTGCGCTGAGGAGCATTTTTTCTGCGGCGCTCACTGCAAAATGCTCCGTTGCAACGGACATTGCTGCAACGCGGATTGTTTCTTCGCTCGTCATTTCCGAATTAGAACGCACCCGCCTATTTTTGAACCGTTTCATTTGTAATGCACGGGCTCTTATAACCCGTTCGCGGATATCTGCCGAACTTTCCCCCTCCCGCTTCTGCGAGAGCAATTTAGGGTCAGAAGAAGGAACCGCAACTTGGATATCAATCCGGTCGAGCAGGGGCCCAGAAATCCGCTGCCGATATCTGCGCACAGCATCCGGAAGGCAAGTGCACCCATGCTTTACATCCATTGAATAACCGCAAGGGCAAGGATTCATTGCAGCCCCCATCATAAACCGCGCAGGCCAGACGACAGTTCCGCTAGCCCGGCTAATGCGGATTTTTCCTTCCTCCATCGGCTCCCGGAGAGCTTCCAAAGCATTCCTGTTAAATTCAGGAAGTTCATCCAAGAATAGAACCCCATTATGAGCAAGGCTAGCCTCTCCCGGAAGAAGACGAGAACCTCCGCCAACAAGCGCAACCATCGACGACGAGTGATGAGGCGAGCGAAAAGGACGCGAACACAGGAAAACGCCCGCCTCATCCCCGACCGCATGCAAAGACGAATAAATTCGCGTACATTCAAGAATTTCGTCATCATTCATCGGAGGAAGAATTCCCGAGAGGCACCGCGCAGAAAGTGTCTTGCCTGCTCCTGGAGAACCGATAAGAAGAAAATTATGCGCACCCGCTGCCGCAATCTCAAGAGCCCGCTTCACCCCTTCCATCCCGACGACAAAGCGGAAATCAGGCAAGGCGGCATCCGATGCGGACTTAGCCGATTTCAAACCGGAGGATTTCACCGGCAAGATTCGAGATCCCGGAGAGATAACCGAAATACATTCCGCAAGAGAAGATACTCCAAGAACGGAAAGGCCTTCGACGAGCCCCGCTTCGGCCACATTTTCCTTGGCAACCACCAAAACATCTGTTTCTTTAGAAAGGCTCATCGCTACAGATAAAGCCCCGTGAACAGCTTTTACCTTTCCATCTAAAGAAAGTTCGCCCAAAAAGACAAAACGCTCCGGATGATTAATCGCGATTTCACCAGAAGCAAAAAGCATCCCTATTGCAAGAGGAAGGTCTAGAGATGTTCCTTCCTTTTTGAGATCCGCCGGCGAGAGATTTACCGTCATACGAGTTCCACCGGCAGCAAAGCCCGAGCTGCGGATGCTCGCGACAACTCGCTCGCGGGATTCCCGCACCGCATTGTCCGGGAGCCCGACCAAAGTAAATCCGGGAAGCCCTGGAGACGAATCGACTTCGACATTCACCGGAATAGCCTTGATTCCCAAAAGACAACTAGTGCGGATCCGCTGAAACACAATTTTACTCCTTAAGCCGCCCCGACTACTTCCTGATACTTTTCAAGAATGCAATTTTCAATATGCTCCCGGCATTCCTTTGTTATCGGGAAAAAAATGGAACGGTATTCTTCGCCCTTGTAAAAGGGATCATTGGGATAGCCCACAAAAAAACCATTAGAACCATCGACGACGCGAAGTCCCGTCAATTGCAACTGGTCGTTCAACACAACACGTGCCAAAGCCTTAATCTTGCCCATGCTCGCTCCCTCCTTAAAAGGATAGACTTGGACGTTCGTCACAACCAAGCAATCGAATTCCGTTACCTTTTCTGCAGTCTGTTCTGCGGCATATTCTGTTTTGTTTTTTGGCATAAAGCCTCCTTACTTAAGTGAATGCTCCAAAAGAGCACACACAATAAGGCAAAAATAATGCCAAAAGAAAAACGGCGTTTTCTTTTGAAAAGCGCCGCTTTTAATTTATGCAAAGTAATTAATCAGTGGTTAATCGATGATTACTCGCTATCCCTTGACAGCATCGGACATACTGAAAATCGGCATATACATAGCAATCATCATAAAACCGACAGCGCCGCCGAGAAACACCATTATCAAAGGTTCCATCATAGAAGTCAAGGCATCAATTGCCGCATCCACTTCTTCATCGAAGAAATCCGAAACTTTCAAAAGCATCGATCCTAGCTGGCCCGTCTTTTCTCCGACACCCACCATCTGAATAACCATTGCCGGGAATATTTTAGTATCCTTCATTGGCTCCACAAGGCTCTTACCGCCGGCAAGACCCACGGCAACCTTCATGATGGCATTTTCAATAGCCATATTGCCAGAAGTCTTTGCCGTTACCTGCAATGCTTCCGTAATGGATACACCTGCATTGAGAAGGGTACCCAATGTGCGGCTGAAACGCGCTACGGCGCTCTTGACTTGCAAATCACCAATTTTGGGAATTTTTAGAACAATCGTATCAAATTGGAGTCGTAATTTTGGATTTTTGAGAACAACGTTAATTCCAACGATAATTCCCACAGTTCCTAAAATGAGGAACGCAGCATAATCACGGATAGCATCGGACATATCCATAACAACCTGGGTAGGCCACGGAAGCTCTCCGCCAGCTTCCATAAATGTCTGCGCAAAAGTCGGCACCACAAACGAAAGCATCAATATAACAACAAGAATAGCGACAATGGCAACCATGATCGGATAGGTCATCGCCTTCTTTACCTTGCGCTTTAAACGTTCGCTCGATTCCTGGTAATCGGCAAGACGGGCGAGAATGCCATCCAAAATACCCCCCGCTTCACCAGCAGCGACCATATTGCAATACAGCTTATCGAATACCTTCGGATGCTGAGACAAAGCATCGGCAAGGCTCGAGCCTCCGCTAATCGACATCGTGAGTTTGTGCACAACATCCTTCATCGCCGGATTCGTCATCTGCTCTTCCAAAATATTCAAGCATTGGAGCATAGGAAGACCTGCGGAGCACATTGCACTGAACATACGAGTGAATCTGGAAACGTCTTTGCTCTTGATGCCTGAACCAATATTGATTTTAATTTCTAGAGGTTTTTTCCTTATTTTATCAATAATTAAATGTTTGCGGCGAAGAAGCGATTCGGCTTCATCCTTGGTTTTCGCCTCAATTTTGCCATCGAAGATATTGCCTTGCGAATTTTGGGCCTTGTAAAGAAATATAGGCATGGTTACATCCCTATCTTTTCAAGATCCTTCTCAAGCTGAGTCGGATCCGGAGATTTGGCAACAGCTTCAAAGTGTTCCAGCTTGCCCGTCTTCACAAGTTCTGCAAGACGCATATTCATCGTATTCATACCGAACTTCTGACCGATTTCAATCATAGAACCGATTTGATGGCTCTTGTTATCGCGAATAAGTGCGCGAATGGCGGGCGTTACGTTCATCACTTCATAGCACATCACGCGGCCGCCGCCGATCTTGGGGAGGAGCATCTGGCAAACCACACCTTGGAGAACAAATGAAAGTTGCGTACGCACGGTCTGCTGTTCCCCCTGAGGAAAAGCATCCACAATGCGATTGATGGTCTGTACGGCAGAATTCGTATGGAGAGTCGCCAAAGTCAAATGGCCTGTTTCTGCGATCGTGAGCGCCGCACGGATCGTTTCCAAATCGCGCATTTCACCAATGAGCACGACATCCGGGTCTTGGCGGAGCGCCATTTTCAGCGCCTGGGAGAAACTCTGCGTGTCACTTCCGACTTCGCGCTGGTTCACCATACAATTCTGATGCTTGTGCAAAAATTCAATCGGATCTTCGATTGTTAAAATGTGTTCGTGACGTTCCTTGTTGATCTTGTCAATCATTGCGGCAAGAGTCGTAGACTTACCGCTTCCGGTAGAACCCGTTACAAGGACAAGCCCCGATGGACGGGTCGTAAATTCAGCAACTATCGGAGGAAGATCCAAATCCTTGAAAGTCTTGATATCCAAAGGGATAATACGGAGGGCGAGGGCCACACAGCCGCGTTGCAAATAAGAGTTAGCGCGGAACCGGGCGAGATTTGCAATACCGAACGAAAAGTCGCATTCCTTGTTTTGTTCAAAAGCCTTTTTCTGAAGCTCATTCATCAAACTATACGACATCCGCATCGTTTCATCGGGTTTCAGCTTATCTGTTCCAAGAGGTGTAAGCTTACCGGCCAAGCGGATCATCGGAGGAATTCCAGCCGTAATGTGCAAGTCCGAAGCACCGCGTTTCACCATTTCTGCGAGAAGTTCTTGAATATTATATGCCATGCTTTGAATATAACTAAATTAGGGCATAGATGCGACAAATAACGAAATTCGCTTTGTTCTCCAGTCTTCTCTTAATACCCCTTTTTTCCGTTTCTTGCCAAGACCCAGCCTTCAACAAGATCCCGGAAAAAGTTGAAGGATTCCAAGGGACAACCCTTGTCGTTTTTCACGCGTCCTGGTGCGGCTATTGCATTCGGGAAATGCCCTTGGTAAAGAAACTTTATGCGGACTACTCTCCTTGCGGGCTGAATATCGTCGGCGTAAACGAAGACGACGGCAAAAGCTCTATGGAAAAATTCGTCAAGAGCGAGAACATACCCTTCCCTGTTATCTTCTGGAGCTATGAGCTGATGAATCAATTCGGCAACCCGCGCGCGATACCCGCGAACTTTTTGCTGGATTCCGCAGGAAACGTAAGGATGAGGGTCTTAGGCCCTCTCCGTGAACAAGACGTCCGCATTGAAATCGAAAAGACTTTAGGCGAGAAAGCTAAGAATTGTCATCCATGAAAAGAATGACATCTTCTATTTTCTTCTTTTTTAAAGCGAGCATGAACAAGCGATCCAAACCGACCGCCACGCCTGACGCCGCAGGCATCCCACTCTCAAGAGCCGCAAGGAAACGTTCATCAACCCGAGGAACTGGCCGGGCATTCTGCTTGCGCCAAGCCACATCCGCTTCAAACCGCCGTCTCTGTTCAGAGGGATCCACAAGTTCTTCGTAACCATTGCAGAGTTCCATATTGCGGATGTAGAGCTCAAAACGCTTGGCAACCTTATCGCCATCCGCATTGACGTAAGTCCTCGCTAGTGCGGCTTGACTTTCGGGATAGTCCATCAAAAATTCCGGGAAATTCCGCCCAAGTCTCGGTTCAATGACCGTGACCATCAAATAATCCCACCAGTCTTCTTTGGTAAATTGATCCGAACCTTCTACATCGGGAATCCGGTGATGTTTTAGGGCATCGCGAAATGCGCTTGCATCGGCCGTCAGCGGATCCACTTCCGCATAGTTCAAAAAGGCGTCCTTCCAGCGGGTGCGTTTCGCCTCTACCTTAAAACCGAGAATTTCGGAGCAAAGATCTTCGACTTCCGTCATCAAGGCTTCTACGGGCATCCCGACGCGGTACCATTCCGCAATTTCAAATTCGGAATTGTGCTTTTCTCCCACTTCATCCAAGCGGAACGCATGAGCTATTTCAAAAATATCGCCGAATCCTGCCGCGAGGAGGCGCTTTAGATGGAACTCCGGGCTCGTCATCAAATACCGAGGAGGATTTCCCAATGTTTCAAAATAATCCAAATGGGCATCCGTACCCGAAGCACGGGAAAGCACGGGCGTGTGCACTTCAAGTACGCTACGCGAAGCAAAAAACTGGCGGATCTTTTCCGTGAGAGCAAGCCTCGCCTTCCACGTTTCTAAATCACAACTCGGGCGGAAGTCCATCATTCTTGTACGCAGCGCACAGAAAGGCCGAACTTCTTATCGACGGAAATCTTACTGAATTCCGATTCACCGGCAAAGAACGAGCGGGCAAAACCCCGCGTGGCATCATCTTCATTTGTACTCCAGAAATATGCGCCTTCGCCGACAGTCGTGCTAATGCCATTCTGGTTAAAATAACCGCCGAATTCAGTGGACACGGAAAAATCGGCCGCAAATGAAGCAAAGAGCTCTTCGAAATCCGCATCCGTCGCAGCGTGGAATCCTTCAGGGCAAGCCGTTTTAGCAGCTTCAAAGGAATAAAGGCGCCCATACTTTTCACAATTCGCCGAATCGGCATCATAGCAAGCGGAATTTTCAGGGACATTAAAATCCAGGTTATCGATCATCCAGATTTTTTCTCCAAAGCGTTCCACGCGATAAACCTTTCCATCCCGCGGATCGACGACGCTGCCGATGACCGGGCAGCGGAAAGAGGCATTCAGGGAATCGAGAAGCAAATTGAGCGTGTCGCCAAAGATAGCGCAATATTGAAATTTCTTCCTTGCCGAAACAAAATCTTTCGCATCCATACCGATTAACGTTTTCTCCGCCAAAGCAATCGCCGGATAAAGAGAATCCGTTACAGGAATTACTGTATTTATTGCACGCAAAGCAGAATACCAAGCTGGGGACAGATCAAAGGAGGAATTCGAGAAACCATTCAACGCAAGAGAATCTATGAACAACGTCATCGGCGAAGGCTTCTGCACGATGATCTTTTTAGCCACAAGCTTCACTGGCTTTGCAGCACAAGCTGCGGAATCAGGAGCATCTATACGGGAAAAAGAGGAATCGGTACGAACAGCACATTTTTCAACACATTCAGCGTGTTCCTTTTTCGGGCAAGCTTCCCACAGGAGAGTATCCACTTTCACCGCAACTGGTTTTGAAAAGGCTTTATTCTTAAGAGCGAGAGCCGCCGTTTTTCCAAAAACGGAAATGGAAAGCGTATCGTGAGCAAGCCCGGCGAGAGCGAGAGAAGAAAGGGCCTCGGAACAAGCTTCGATACCTTTTGACTTTGAGCAATCCTTAGAAACGTGAGGTGCATTTCCCGCAATACCGAATACTGTCAAAAAAGAAATAGAAGCAAATAAAAGCTTTTTCATTTGAATCTCCAATTACACACACCTCGACCAAATTTTACAGAAATAAATTTTCAGAGGCGTCATCAATATAGCATTTTGCTATTTTCTAGGGTATGCCCTATTCTGTAGAATCGATACGCAAACAATTCCCCGTGCTCGCCTTGCACGATAAAGACCCGAAACCGCTCGCTTTTTTGGATAGTACGGCCACGACGCAAAAGCCGGCATCAGTAATCGACGCAATGGATCTCTTTTACCGCGAACATTACAGTTCGGTAAAAAGGGGCGTGTACCGCTTGAGCGAACACACGACGCAGGAATTCGAAGCGTCCCGCAAAAAGCTTGCGAAATTCATCAACGCCAAAAGCGAAAATGAAATCGTCTTTACCCGCGGAACCACAGAAAGCATCAATTTGGTCGCTTGGACCTATGGGCGCAAATTTTTGAAGCCCGGAGATGAAATTCTCATCAGCGCACTCGAGCACCATGCAAATATCGTCTCTTGGCAACTCATTGCCGAAGAACGCGGAGCAAAAATCAAAGTGATCCCCGTCGCTGACGATGGCGACCTCATCCTCTCCGAAATACCAAAGCTCATCACCAAAGGCAAAACCAAGATTTTCGCCTTCACGCATATCAGCAATACGGTCGGTACAGAAAATCCGATCAAAGAAATGGCGCGCATCTGCCGCGGCATCGACCCCGAAATCAAAATTTTAATCGATGCAGCACAGAGTGCCTCGCACAAGAAGATTGACGTACAAAGTATCGACTGCGACTTCTTGGCGTTCTCCGGGCACAAGATGTACGGCCCCACGGGAATCGGCGTCCTCTATGGGAAATACGACGTTCTCGACAGCATGCCCCCTTGGCAGGGCGGCGGAGAAATGATCGACCAAGTGACCTTTGAGCGCACCACATTTGCAAAACCACCAGAGCGTTTTGAAGCGGGAACGCCGGCAATCGCCGAAGTGATCGGGTTCGGCAAAGCAATTGACTGGATAAACCAGGTCGGCATTGAAAATATCGCCGCACACGAAGCAGAAATCATCGCGTATGCGACAGAACAGCTTTCTCAGGTTCAAGGTCTCCACATTCTAGGGAATCCAAAAAGCCGCGGAGCTTTGCTCAGTTTCACAATGGATTCGGCACACCCGCACGATGCGGCAATGCTCCTCGACGAAGACTTTATCGCCGTCCGCAGCGGGCACCACTGCGCACAGCCCGTAATGGACAGGTTCCACGTACCCGCGACAATACGCGCAAGCTTTGCCGCTTATACGGAAAAATGGGAAATTGACCGCTTGGTCGAAGGCCTCAAAAGAGTGAACAGAATTTTCGGATAGCCGGCGCTGAAATCAGCGCCGTTTGAAGACCCAATACTTGTACATGCCAAAACTGACTATCACGTACGCAACGTTAGCTACAATGTTCGCAAGGAATCCGGATTTGAAAATTCCTTCAAAGAATTGAGAAACAAAGAAAAGACCGCCACCACCGGCAAACAACCGCTTAGCTATTTCAAGCACGACAAAGTTCACTGCATACGCACAACCGAAAACAATCAAGAACCGGATAATTTCCCCGCCCTTGCTATTATCACTTTTGAAATTCCATAGCCGGTTCATCAAATAAGAATTGGCACCCCCAACGACAAAGCCGAGAAAATTGGACAATTCCAAATTCCAGTTCAAAAGCTGATGCAAGATCCACACCACAATCAGCGTCAGGAGCGTATTGACGATACCGATAATATTGTACTTGATAAAATGAAGCATAGTGAAAATTTAAAAAAGCCAATGTTCCGATTTTTCTTCCAAAGGCATTCCGCGAACAATTTGGCGCACCAGAGCAATTAAAACATCATCCCAATCGCTCTTATTCATGTACAAAAAGACTTTATGGCTTTTATCAAACAGCCCGTAAGCGAGAAGTTTCTTCTTTTCTCCCATCCAAACTACCGAATAGAAGCCCCTCAAGCGGAGAAAGGATGTCGAGCTAGGATATCCTTTGCCATCATGTGTCACAATAACTTTCTTTGAAATAGCAATGGGGTGAATGCATATCACAAGACCATTCAAATGAAGAAGGGAATCATTCCGCAAGAAAAGGAATCTTAAGTATTTCTCGGGCACCGAATCGTTTTGAATAACATCATCATTCCGCCAAAAAAGAGCATCTGTGTATTTTTCCGAAAGAGAGTCCTCCGCAATAAGATAATTTCTAGTAAAAAGCGAATCCTCCTGAACGACCGTTTTTGCAAAAGCACCAGTTTCTTTGCCGAACTGTGTAGAAAATTCTTGTTCAAACCACTTTTTAGCATTTCCTCTATATTGAGGATTGTCTTCTCTAAAATCATCTCTATTTTCTATGAAGGGAGCAGAAGCCACAATAGTTACTTTATCTATACTTTCGTCCCATGTAAGTTTTTGCCTTGCAGAAAAGTTGCACGAGGCTAAGAGCAGGCTTAGGCAAAGCAACGCCTTTTTTGTAGGATGCTTTTTACAAATAAAACGCTTCATGTAACCCTATGCCTATCGTCAAATGATGCGACCATCCATCAAAATTTTCATCTTTCAAAATATCGGGGTTGCGATAAGTTTCAGAAATTGCCATATATTGCAAGCGGAAATAGGCATCATATAAGTCTGTAATCGGTTGGATATAAGTCAATTGCATTCCAAGATGGAAGCAAAGGTGTTCTCTTATTTCATTATCCTTCACATCGTCAAGGAACAGCCCCCCGCCTCCAATGCCCGCGAGCAAAGCCATATTCCATCTAGAAGAATTTAAAATGGAAAAACCTAAGGAAAAGGATTCATTGATTTGAGTCATACCCGTTTTAGAGCCTAAACTCGGATCTTCAAAATTTTCATATTTATCTCCAATGCTCGCGATAAATTGAGAATGAATAAAAAACCGATAAACCTGAAGATCTATTGAAAAGCCCAAATCAAAAGGTGCATCTACGTATTTTGAAACTTTTGTCGGCAAAAAGGAATGCCCCAAAACAAGTCCCAAAGCTGTCTGTATAAAAGGATCTCGGGATTCCGCTTTCTTTACCTCTGCACGGATGTCTTCCGTGCTGATTATTTTATCTAAAAAATTGCGGTACTTGGTATCAGGGTAGTTTGCAAAAAAAATATTTTTGTCTTCTAACAAAAAGCCTAAATGAGAGTGAAGATATTTCTTATTCTGATCACTGAGCTTCTTACGGCCGAGTCCATTATTTTTTGCTAAGCAATACTTCAGATTCAAAATCAAAAAATCTTTTGTTTCACGAGAAAAATCCGAGTATATGATATTTTCCCGGATTCCATCATATTCATCTAGAAGTATATCCGAAAACAGTCTTCCAAGCCTATCTTTTGGAGCAAAGCGACTATTTTTCTCTATTTCAACAATAGAATCATATTGAGACGACAGCTCCAAAATCTGCGGATAGTCTTTTGCAAGAAAGGCGAGCATCCAGATTTCATCTAAAGACAGAACACGAAGCGAAGTATCTTTAGCCGAAACCTTTATCTGGAGTTCTTTAAAGAATTTCAAAAAGTCCCTAGCATTTTCCGGCGGAAAATTTTGCCTGTTATTTTTCATCGAAACAAATGCCGCCTGACGATATTCCACAACTTCGTTCACAACAGAAAGAGAATCGCAGAATGCGACAGAAGACAAACAAAAAACGAATATGGCGATAAATTTCATTACACAAAAATATAACTCAAAACAGAACGTTCCACAGATCCTTCGGAGGATCCTAAATTGCCCAGTACATAAAAGACTATCTTAGCTTATTCGCAAAACACTTTGCAACAATGGCATTTCCACTTCTAACGGCTAGCACATAGCTTCCAGGTTTGAGAGTTTTCCAAGCAGGGCATTCAACAACACCTTCAGAAGCCTTCAAGATCATCTTAAAAGCAAGCTTACCCTTGAGATCAAACACAAAAAGTGCCGAATTTATCTTATTCACCCTGTAGGTAATTCCATCTCCCGATATGCCGACAAACGGGCGGAGAGATACGGCAATATTTGGAATAAACGTTTTACCGGAATCCTGATCGTCGGTGAGAGTCGAATCGTCCGGACTCCAGAGCGTAACGCCTGCAACATTAAATTCAAACTGATCCACGTTCGGGCCTCCATCGGAACTCATGGAAGAAAGCTTCAGCGTGTTGAGGCCCTTAGCAAGAATTACGGATACCGTTACAGAATCGTAAGTCGTCCACGCGGCAGTCGTTGCAAAAGGAACGCCCCCTATAGAAGAGCCATTCCACACAAGATTCATGTGACGCGCAGCCGTACCTCCGTTCGCATAGCGGATCGTCATCGAAGCGGAAGTTGCCGTCTTGGAGTTCAGTTTCCAAATGCCATAGCTATCCGAACTGTTGGTAAAATTATAATAGCCGCTGTCAATCCAGCCCGCATTCTTTTCTTCATAAGCGCCAGAGCCCTCGTCCGGATAAGCTGCGTTCACAAGCGACAGAATAGATGCTGGAGCAGTCGTCACAGACGCGAGATCTACGACGGTAATCGTCCCCGACATCGAAGCCGCATCGCCATCACCACCAGAAGTCGTTACTGTAAAATCAAACGTTCCCGCTACAGTCGGAGTCCCGGAAATTACAAGCGAAGAACCCGAAACAACCGCAGTTATTCCCGAAGGAAGGCCGCTCGCTGAAGCGCTTGTACAATTCTTGAATGTGTAGGAAACCGTCTGAATGGAATCGCCAAGAAGTACAGTCTGGATAGATGTACCCGATTTGATAAGCATCGGAACCGGATCTTCTCCCGTTAAGGCGATATCCGGAGTAGGAAGATCCCCCGACCCGAGCCAGAACCCTAAATGAGGCGGTTGATTGTAAGCCGTATTCTGCCAAGACATTCCCAAACGATAAATAGGATCGTGCATCAACGTATAGATGCGATGCTCAGTTGGAATCGTCGTCGTATAAAGATATAGGGTGGATTCATCATGGAGAATCACTTCTTCACGCCAGTCGCCCAAAATATCGCCACTCAAATTCGGAGTCGCCTTTGTAGAATTGCAGGAACTTCCCGTCATGGAAAGAAGCGTCGTGCTCTTTGATGTAGAACTATTCCATTTCGTAATCGTCACATTGTCGAGGAGTTCGTCCAAAAGGGGCCCATAAAAACTCCTTGTATTCCTCTAAAAATATTCTCTTTCCATAAAAGCAATCAAAAGAAAACCTTTTCAGTTGTCCAAAGACAACACCGGCTATCATTCTTATTCCAAGAGCACCTTTTTTCCTGCGGCAACATAAACACCGGGAGCAAATCCCGAATGAATACTTTCACCTGCGGGATAATGCAAAATGCGGACCGTCCCATTCAAGCGGAATACCTTCAGAGAACCAGCCTTGTTTGCATTCACCACTAAATCCATTCCGCGGGAAGAAACCGAAAGGGAAAGCGGAACAAACTTCTTGGAAGACGGAAGAACAGTTCTTCCATCCACAACTCCCACCGACTTCAATTTTTCGACGCGGAGCAAGTCCACAGCGCTCTGTTCCACCGTAAGACCGAAGGTCATCGCATTCGTGGGAGCACCGGCATCGACCACTTTATAATTATAAACAGTACCCGTTTCCGCCGTAATTGTCGCCGCATAAGTAATCGTATCTTTCGAACGGGAAACCTCCATATCTACAAAAGCATTTCGCATAATCGAGGGGAAGTCGTCCCAATCCCAATCATAAGTATAAGAGAACGTCCCGAAGGCATCCGCATCCAGCGCGTATGCATCCGCACGAAGAAGCATCGTATTTGAGAGAGACGTTGCGCGCACGATATAATTATCCCAGTTATCTCCCCCCGAGCCATTCCCGTAATTCATAAAATCGAAACGCAACTTGAAATCTCCGGAATCCGCAGAAACCGTAGGGCTATAGACCGAATTGAAACCCGGCGTATAAACACCGCCGTCGTCGATCGCTCCTGTGATGGAGCGAGTCTCAACCGTTCCATAGCTCACTTTTGAAACATTCAAGTAACCGGCATCTGCACCCAAATAGATCGCATAGGTTCCCGCAGGAGTGGCCGTCGCCGACACACGGTACACAAGAGAGTCTTCCACATAGGCAAAAACATTTATCACCGAACCCGAGCGGGAAGCCTTCACTGTAACCGTCTTATCCTTGAAAAGCGATTTAAAAGCATCCCAATCATCGCCCCATGTTCCTGAATAGCGCACCGTCGTGCCGGGAAATGAACTCAGGGAATATTCATCTGGACGCAAATACCAGGTTTCGGAACCATTCACAAAAGCGAGGATCCAGCTGTGATCGTTGGCGTCGCCTTGGTTGTGATTTTCAAACGTATATTCCACATAAAAGCTATCCGGCACAGAAACTTTGAGGAAATTATCATAATCATCATAAGCGGTCGAATAATCTTTCTTGCCGATCACAAGGCTATCGGCAGCATACACCGTTGTAATTAAGTTATATGTAGCCGGTACTCGATAGCCCCACAGCGCCCGCGTACCCGCAGCATTCATCGCAGAGAATGTTATCGTCTTTTTGGAGACATCGTTTTCAAGCTGTTCCGCAACCACGCCTTCGAAATTGTCCGAGCGAGTAGTGAGCGACAAATAATGGCGCCCGTTTGAATAATCATAAGTCCACGTTCCCGTATAAGTTCCCGAGAGCGAGCCATCCGCGTTCAAATAAAGTTCCTGTTCCTGATTCGTATTAAGCGTACCCGTATCCTGGGGATTGTGCAAGATCATCTTGTAAAGTCCGGCCATATCGGCAAGCGACTCCGCAGAATCTTTAAGGCCATAGCCCACTCGGTGCTCAAAAGGCAGGGCAACAATCCAACCGGACTTATTGAAAACAAGCTCGTGTACTTCCACATTGTGATAAACGGTGCCGTCATCGAATTTGCGGTGATACACCAAAAAATAGCGTCCGTCGTCATCCGTCAACACAGAATTGTGACCATCGGCGACCTCGCCCTTCGTCCAAAAACTCCACTTGTAATTTTGGATGATCGGAAATCCGCGGTCCGTATTGTACCGGTAATTGTGAACCCAGCGTCCATAGATCGCCGCGTCACCGGAAACATCCGTATAAGGGCCTTTCACGTCCGATGAGCGGAACACGCGCATAGAGTAACCGCCCGTCGGAGAATAGAAACCATAGCTCACAAAGAGATAGTAATAGCCTACCCCACCTCCATCCTTCATATATTCAATGTAAGAACCTTCTCCCGAAACATAATAACCGCCGCCGATGTGGATTCCCATATAAGGATCCGATTGGAGAGAAGTTCCGCTCCAGACCTCGCTTGTTCCATAAGTATAGGAATAATCGCGAAGGCCGGAACTCTTATCCAACTTGATAAGGAAAAGCCCGCCGGACCAGGAACCGTAAAGAAGCCACAAGATCCCATCCTGATCGTAAAAAACGTTTGGATCAATGCAGCTCGTGCCGTAAGTACCCGTCCATGCCCCGTTCGAAAGATAACGGGAAGCAACACTCGAACTCCCCGTTACCTTTTTATAATCCGTATTGCCATCGCCGCTCGAACTATTATCCATTCCGGAATAAACAACCGTACCCTGATATTCATAGGGACCTTCGATCTTGCTCGATGTAAGGAGCACAATGGAAGAGAGCCAATCATCGCCATTCTCCGAAAAATACAGGCACCATTTTCCAAGCGTTGCATTATAGATAATGTCCGGAGCCCAGAGGTTCCCCAGAACATCCGCAGAAGTAGAATGACGGGACCACGTTGCCGCAGCAGTAAAAGCCGTATAATAATTGCTCGTCACCGTTCCATTTGCAGAAAAAGTCGGAGTAAAAGCAGTCCAATTGATCAAGTCCTTGGAGTAGGCCGCACCCGCCTGCGTACCGAACACGTAATAATATTTTGTCCTCGTTTTTCCCGCATCATCTTCCGGGTAAGAATTGCCAGAAGCATCCTTATAGACCAGAACAACCGACGGATCGTGAACCGCAACAGAAGAACCAAAACCAAGCTCTACAAAGCCAAGAATCATTGTCAAAGCCAACGAACTTATTTTCATAGAGCCCATCGCGAAAATCCTTGAAGGAAAAAGGAAATACACCCATTAAAAAAATAATCTTTTTTCTGCATAAAAAAAAGTATTATCCGTCCACATTTTAAAGGAAAAAACGTCAAAAACAGGACGGAGCGACAGAGACGCAAGGAGAATAGGGATCTTTGGGTGCACTCGGACCACACCGCGCGCGGGCCTACCTGCGAAAAGAGCTCCTCCCCGGACTATGGATGACATACATCATCCTGAATTTTCTGAATAAAGAAATCAGTTCACGCCCGCAAGCACGAACACCAAAGGAGCATTCCAATTGATGGCGACTTCGTTGCAGGCAAAAGCGCCCTGCAAATCCACATAAGAGAGTCCCAAAGCCGAATGCGGATAAACTACGCCGCGGGGATTCGTCAAAATGTCATCTTGGCGGTCAACGTTGATACCGCCCACTAAAAGCCCGGGCACAGGATCTTCGACACCATCGCCAGCGCTCATGCGATGATGCGGATGCTTGGGCGAACTCCATGCACTCCCCGTAACAAAAGCTGTATTCACCGGATTCCGTCCGTAAATGTAATCAAGCACTTCGAACGCCATATTTTTCAATTCCGTTTTTTTCTTCCAGGAATTGACCACCAACGCAAGCATTGCAGAACTCGCCACCATCCCATTCGAGCCCCAGATAAATTTGTTTATCGGTACAAGGTAAGCGGAGCGCGCCAAATGCTTTAAAACCTGTTCCGCCGTATATTCCAACTTCATGCGGGCCATACGGGAGGCAGACTCGCTCTTATCTTGAAGGGCGAGCGCAAAATAAGCCATATTCTGAGTAATGCGCCAATCCGAAAATTGCGTCACCGGTTCGTTTTCAGCATCGGAAGCGAGGCGCTTTAAAAGTTTTTCATTCCCCGTTTCTCGGAAGAGCATCGACCGCGCCCAAAAAAAGTCGTCGTCTAAATTCGAGTCGCTATAAGGCCCGCTGCCTTCTGTATAAGGAGGCGCCGGAATATTCGGGTTTTCAATAGCCCAAACATAAGCCTTCTCTGCTGCAGCTAAGCACGTTTTAGCAAAAGCATCATCCGATGCAGCAAAAACATTATGCGCTTGGGCAAGTGCCGCTACAAAATTCAAAGTAGACGATGTGGACTTTCCGACAATCTTACGAGATTCACTCGCGTTTTCCGGTGCGACAAACTTATCCCAACAATCCGGCGATACTTTGAAAAAAACGCCGCCATCGGCATCTTGCATACGCAAGAACCATTCGAGTTCAAAGCGAATCTCTTCCAAAAGGCCCGTGCCATTTAATTTATTAGCAAAAAGTTCTTGTGCAAACATCAACACGGAAAGCGCATAGCCGGCATTCACGACATATTTGCCGTAATCACCAGCATCAAACCAACCGCCGTGCCCATCCCACTTACCTTCGCGATTCATCGAAGAATGAAACAGAAGATGGTCGTCTATTTGCGACGCGGGCCTCGCCCATTTGCCTGCACGAGACGCATCCAACGCCTCACCACTTCTCTGATAATAATAACTTTTAACAGCGCTATGCAATTGTTCCTTATACGCAGCAACTCCAATGACAAAAGGCTTTGTCGCCAAATCGCCAACCACAAGCGTATAAGTTCCGGGCGTTGTCAAAGAAGAAAAATCGCCAACCTCAGTCGCTTCGTCCGTAAAAGTCCAGATTCCTTTTGGAACAAGCGGACGCGACAGTATGACCTCGCCCTCTGCATCCAATACAGAAAAGGATTCTGCAATAGAATTTGTCACGAGAATCCTCTTAGGCGCATCCGGCATATAGCCGATATGATTGTAGCGGATAGCGGGCGGTAAGTGCTTTGTACTCATTGATTTAAATGTATAAATTTAGAAGGGCATCCTTTTCAGCAAGCATCGCCAGAAACGGGTAAGCAAATTATAATTCAAACAGTAGGCTTTCCGATTCAAAACCGTTTACCAAAAGCAACAATATCGCTGTAAAATAACGTTTTCAGTCACATCTTAAAATCTGTTTTTGCACAAAAGAAAGTAATTTTGTTTTTATGAAACAGAATTTTGCTTTTTTAGGAAGTTTTCTTGCTCTCGCTCCATTCTGCGGAGCTGCAACCATCTACATCAACCAAGCCTCTTATGATACCGCTTATGCCAAGACCGCTATAATACAAAGCTCTGCCGATTTAAGCGGGTCGTCCTTTTCATTAATGCAAAACGGGACGGCAGTTTATACAAGTGCGCTCGGTGCTGGATCCATTCCCGATAACTGGAGTACCGACAATTATTACATCGCCGATTTTTCTGCCTATAAGACACCGGGAACGTACAAATTGCAAATTTCGGAAAACGGGACCACGGTTTCTTCCGGATCTATTACTATCCAAGGAAATGCCCTCGCAACGAGTACGCTAACCAAGTTACTCAACTACTTTCGCGAAGATCGCGCCGACGACAATGTTATGTGGAACGAAGACGCTAGCATCGGAATTTACGGTTCCAGTACAACAAAGAATGTACAAGGAGGATGGTACGACGCTTCGGGTGACGTAAGCAAGTACTTCTCGCACCTCTCCTACGCCAACTACCTGAACCCGCAGCAAATTCCACTGACCACTTGGGCTCTCACCTTCACTGCCGACCGCATACCATCCCTCCTCACTTCTATTAGTATGGGTGATTTTGCCAAAGCAGAAGCTTTATGGGGTGCGGACTTTTTGTTGCGCATGCAAAGCGCCGAAGGCTACTTTTATATGACAGTCTTTGATGGCTGGGGATACCAATCCCGCGAAATTTGCGCATTTTCCGGTTCTGATGGAATAAAAAGCGCCGATTATCAAACGGCATTCCGCGAAGGCGGTGGTATGGCAATAGCCGCTCTCGCCCGCATTTCCACTTGGGGCATGAATGGCGATTCCTCTTCAGCGGCATACCTAGCCGGAGCAGAACGCGGATTCGCTCACTTGCAAAGCAAGCAAACTCTCGGCGGAACTTGCGCTTATTGTGATGATGGCAAAGAGAATATTATTGACGATTATACGGCGCTCCTCGCCGCAAGCGAGCTTTACAATGCGACGCAAAATACCGAATACCTGAATGTAGCAAGAAACCGTGCCACACACCTCATTGGAAGGCTGAGCAGCGACGGCTATTTTTATTCCGATAACAATAAGACCCGGCCTTTCTGGCATGCAAGTGACGCAGGACTTCCTCTTGTCGCCCTCGTGCGCTATCTCGAGATTGAATCCGATGAATCTGTTGCAGCAGCAATCCGCACCGCCGCATCCAAACATCTTTCCTGGTTGCTGCAAATTACAAACAAAGTATCAAATCCATTCGGCTATGCCCGTCAAACGTACAAAACCGGCGGATCCATCAAGGATGGTTTCTTCATTCCTCACGACAACGAATCCAAATACTGGTGGCAAGGCGAAGATGCTAGGCTCGCTTCGCTTTCCGCGGCATCCGTCTATGCTTCGAGAATGCTCAATTACAGTTTACCAGATTCCATTTCCAAATATGCTATCAATCAACTCGACTGGATTTTGGGCAAGAATCCTTACGGGATCTGCTTTATGAAAGGCGCGGGAACAAAAAATCCCGGGACCTATTCCGGGTCCTCCCCTTATGCGACAACGATCGCCGGTGGTATCGCCAATGGAATCACCGGATACCGTACGGACGGATCCGGAATCGCTTGGGACGCTGCGTCAGAAATGGAGCTCAACACCTGGGACAACTGGCGCTGGATTGAACAATGGCTACCCCACTCCACGTGGTTCCTGATGGCCATCGCCACACTGGAAGATGAAAATCAACCCAAACCGAATGCAATACCTTATATGAGAAACAAGTCTCAGAAACCGGCCTTTGCCGTAACAAAAAGCGGCAACATATTGAACCTTACTTTTGCAAAGACTTCAAATGAAAAAATACGTCTTATCGATATGCGCGGGCGTACCCTAAGCGAAACGGTTCTGAGCTCTTCAAAAGAAGCCATTCTCAAAATTCCAAGTAACTTCAAGGGTCTTTCTATTGTAAAAACAGAAAAATCCGGTTACAGGGAAATTGCAGTAGAATAGGGCAGCTCTAAAAACGACTTTGGTTATCCGATACGTTCTGGTCGAGGAGCCCGCCGAACGTCTCCCTGAACTGGGGGTCGGCATTCGAGGCGCTCGCGCAGGTGTTCGCGGAGAGCCACCGGGAGAGATCCGAAAGCTTACCAAGGATCTGCCCCATCTCAACGGTATCGAACACCTCGATGTCCGGATCGCTCCATGTCCAATCGTTCCGCCCCGCCGACGGGTGGCCGACCGTGAGCACCTGGGTGGAGGTCGTCGAAAGGCCGAGGTTCGCCCCGTCGAAGTCCGTAGGGGCGGGGATCGTGAAATTGAGGTCCGCATCCTGGATCAGACGCTCGGCGGCAGTGGTCCCGTCGAGCGAGACCGACATCCCGAGCGTCACGTCGGGAGTCCTGTCGTCGTCGGCCGGATCCGCCGACGACGACAGGCCGAGGAGGCCGTAGGACGCGGCCTTCGCCTCGGCAGAGGACACGTCCTGACGGAACAGGGCCTCGCCGTACACTTCCATGCCGGGGCTCAACGCGGGCTGGCCGGCCCCGTCGAGCGTCAGGCCGAGCGAGAGCCCTGTCCTGACATTCACATCTCGCTTGCCAAAATAACTTGATAACCGCATGCTCAGCGGAACGAGCGGGACGTCAACGCCCGCAAGGCCCCCGACGTCCGCCGCGAGCGAATCCTTGTAGCCGTACTTCACCAAGTCCAGGCTCACGCCCAGCGTGTCCGCTGCGCTCCCCGGGTCTATCGAATAGGAATAGGAGGACACAGTTCCCGTCCGGGTGCCGAGGGAGTCCAGTTCGTGAAGGATGTCCTCGGCG